>NZ_JRAR01000014.1:0-5140 GCF_000768935.1 Porphyromonas sp. COT-290 OH860
GGGGGATAGTATTCAAGGCTCCCAAAGCCGCTCAAACACTCAAAAAACATCGAGAAAGATACAAGAAACTTTGAGCGGCGCATTGCGCAATAGTCTCAGAAAGAACTGAGGCGACGAAGGGATTCATTGTGCAATGGTCTCTTTTAACGATGTCGTAACGTAGCACAAGCTCAGCTAGAACCAGCTTAAGTTCTTGATTCTGAAAGCGAAGTTCTTGAACCTCAGAACTTGTCGCCTCGCGCAATATATCCCCCTCGAGACGTGCCTTGCCGGCTTCTATAAACTCCTTATTCCACTTGTAGTAGGTGCTATCACTGATGCCGTATTTGCGGCATAGCTCTGCCACGCTAAGTTCCCCACGAATCCCCTCCATAACGATAAGCACTTTTTGTTCTGAGCTGAAGATGCGCTTCGTGTTACGACGAATGTCATTGAGTAGTGACTCTGAGCTAGTAGATTTAGCCCGTTTACCCTTCTTTGTCTCTGTTGCCATAATCTCTGTTCTTTGTTCTCTAAAGTTACACGCAATTCACCAACTAATTCGGATCCCTAGCAGTGCACTTTTGTTTGACAACATACATGGTTTCCATCACAGATCATCATTCCAACTGCCATCTATCAACCTTCTCTCTTCTCTCAAAAATACTTTGGAGCAAGGTTTGCTCTATGTGGAGATAAGTTTGCTCTACATAAATCAAGCCTATCTCCACATAGAGCAAACCTTGCTCCAAACTTTTTCTCTAGGCCGATACCTCTCTCTACCCTAGCCCTAGGCAGAGTAACTACAAACCATTTGGCAGATATGCGAGCACAAGCACTCTCGATAGGCTTATGGTAACATACACCACTGAGCTACAAGTAGCCCCCTAAACGAGAGAGCAAACTTACATAACACATCGCCCCACATTTTAACATCAAAAAAATGTTATATAAAATAGAACACATTCATTTTCAAACAGTATAAATTACAAACTTTATACATAACTTTGCTGGCGAGAGATTGAAAACATCGTTTTACCTCAACAGAAAGAATTATGATACGTACTCTGCTACTCAAGGTGATGCTACTACTCACCCTCTACACTATTCCCTGCATATCTTCGGCGCAAGCCTCGAGAAACCTCTTCGCAGGGCAAACTTATCTCAGAGTAAAGCCTCTGGCCTATCTATGGGGAGTGCACCTCGGGCTAGAGCATACAACCAACGACAAGATGAGTGTAGTGGGAGATCTAAACTTCCACGGACTATACTTGGGGCTCCCCAACGTGTCACTCTCGACGGAGCTACGCTGGTATATGTTCGGCAATCCTAGGACTGGCATATACTCCAGCCTAAGGACTGTAGCTGGATACTTCTGGGATACACCTGCCGTAGAGCAACGCCCTTTTTATGCAGGCGGAGGCATAGGCATAGGAGCGGTAGGCCAACTTAGTAGTCGTGTAGGGATATGGATCGATTTAGGCCTAAAATATGCCCCTCCATTTGGCCCAAAAGTCAAGAAAGAGCTCCGAGATGGTATGACTGGCTATCTATATTTCGGCTTCATTAGCCCAGCGTCTGTTATAGACCCATCAATTGGTATATCCATTCAGATATAGATAGTACAGTCAGAAGTCGCTATTTTTGTAGTTAGTAAGGAGGCACTGCCGAGCTTCGGTTAGGTACAGCATCCTGTTAAGGCGCATCACAAAGCGTCAAATATAAGGATTGTGCGTACCGAGGGCAGAGCAGAGTTTGCTAGAGTTGTGCGGAGCAAGTGGTTATGCTCTAGAGGGAGCCAAACACAAGGCTGATGGTGAAGCCTATACAGAGCGAGTGTATCGCCAATAGCTCCCAAATTGGGGCGTTATGGCACACCGTCATTCATTGATATTTGAGATAGGAGGAAGAGATATGGCAAGGAGAACTCAAAGAGAACTGAGCGCCGACATTCGTAGAGCGATGTCGGAGATAGTCCTAGAGCAAGGTGTGGCTGGGATTACGCTCAAAGAAGTCGCAAGACGTACACGAAGCGACATCAATGTGCTGGTGCGTCGCTTCGGGACAGATGAGGCGGCGATTAGCTACTATACGAAACAGTTTGACTACTTCATCAACGAAGCCCTAGAGTTAGAAGGTGCAGATGAGCTAGAGCCTATCGAATTGTTCACCCGCCTAGCTACTCAATTTGAGAAAGCCCTACATCGCAATAAAGAAATGCAAGAGATCATGAAGTGGCAGCTGAGCATCGATTCGAAGATCACTCGAGAGAGCGCACGTAGACGAGAGCAAACATTGGCCCCCATTCTAGAGCGTTTCGTAGCACCCATATCGGACGAAGATATCGACCCGAGAGCCCTGCTTGGCATTCTTGTAGCAGGTATGTATTACTTAACTTTGAGGGAAGAGCGCTCTACTTTTTGTGGCATTGAGTTTCACACCAAAGCCGGTAGAGCTCTGCTGGTCGGGACTATGGTACGCATCACCTCGGCCTTCCTGAAGAATAGAGGACAAAACAACTAAATGGAATATCAACTGACCTCACGCTTCTCTCCTACCGGAGATCAGCCAGAGGCAATCAAACAGCTTGTCGAGGGCTTTGGCTCTGGGCTAAATTATCAGACCCTGCTGGGAGTTACGGGTTCGGGTAAGACCTTTACCGCAGCCAACGTGATTGCACGCTTAGGCAAGCCAACGCTTGTCCTAAGCCACAACAAAACGCTAGCAGCTCAGCTCTATGCCGAGTTCAAAGCATTCTTTCCCGACAATGCCGTCGAGTACTTCGTTTCCTACTACGACTATTATCAGCCCGAGGCCTATATTGCGCACTCCGATACGTATATTGAGAAGGATATGGCTATCAATGCAGAGATTGAGAAGTTGCGCCTACGCACCACTGCCTCTCTGCTCTCGGGTCGCAAAGATGTGATCGTCGTTTCGTCCGTGTCCTGCCTCTATGGTATGGCAGACCCATCGGCATTTGCCGAGAAAATTATACATCTGCGCCAAGGCCAGCGCTATGCCCAAGAGCAGTTCACACGAGATCTGGTAGGGAACTACTACGTTAATGACAAGGTAACGTTCGATAGTGGGTATTTCAGAGTCAAGGGAGATACCGTAGATGTCTTCCCCGCCGTAGAAGGATACAACGGTGTAGCCTATCGGATTACGTTTTGGGACGACGAGGTAGAACGTATTGCTTCTTTCGATCCTGTTTCGGGACGTGAATATGGCCCTATGACCAGCCTAGCAATACACCCAGCCAACCTATTCGTGACGACAGAGGATCAGGTCAAGCGTGCGCTAGATATGATGGCACTAGATCTCGGCGCTCGTATCCAAGAGCTAGAGGAGGTAGGCAAAGTCTACGAGGCCAAGCGTCTATACGAGCGTGTCACATACGACATGGAGATGATACGAGAGCTCGGATACTGCTCAGGGATTGAGAACTACTCTCGCTACTTCGATGGACGAAATGCAGGGGAGCGTCCATTCTGCCTACTAGACTACTTCCCTCAAGACTTCCTACTCATCATAGACGAGAGCCACGTCACAGTTCCTCAGATACGTGCTATGTATGGAGGCGACAAATCGCGTAAGCTAAACCTAGTAGAGTATGGCTTTCGCCTACCTGCCGCCATGGATAACCGTCCACTAACCTTCGAGGAATTTGCATCACTCACGCCAAGGACTCTCTACATCAGTGCTACGCCAGCCGAGTATGAGCTAGAGCAGAGCGAGGGCGTTATCGTCGAGCAGCTCATTCGCCCTACTGGCTTGCTAGACCCTCCCATTGAGGTGCGTCCAACCCTGCATCAAGTAGACGACCTAGAGGAGGAGATAGCCAAGGCTATTGCCCTAGATCAGCGTGTACTAGTTACTACGCTCACCAAACGTATGGCAGAGGAGCTTTCGGAGTATCTCATTCGTCACCAAATCGCTTGTAGCTATATCCATAGCGATGTGGATACGCTAGATCGCATACGTATCATGGAAGATTTGCGCAAGGGTGTGTACAAGGTACTGATTGGGGTTAATTTGCTCAGAGAGGGCTTGGACCTCCCAGAGGTTGCCTTGGTGGCGGTACTAGATGCAGACAAAGAGGGCTTCTTACGCTCGCACAGGTCGCTTACCCAGACGGCTGGTCGTGCCGCACGCAACGTCAATGGTCGTGTCATCTTCTATGCCGACAAAGTGACGGAGAGTATGCGACTAACCATTGAAGAAACTGCTCGTAGACGCCAAAAGCAGATTGCCTACAACGAGGCACACGGCATTACACCACAGCAAATCGTCAAAAACTCAGCATCTATCTGGAATAAGGAGGACGGCACAGGAGCTCTCGGCTACAGCGAGCCAGAGGCACCAGCAGTAGACCCAATTATCTCGGAGATGAATGCCGACAAGCTACGCAAGCTTGCCGAGCAAACCCGCAAACAAATGCTGGGGGCTGCCAAAGAACTGGACTTCATCGAGGCAGCTAGCCTACGCAACGAGCTACAACAGATAGAGTCACGTATCGCCGAACTAGAGCAGTAAGCCACCACCTCCCAAGCAACAGTCCAATCTACACATACGGACAGCAAACTGATATTGGAGGATTTTTCGCTTTTAGATTTGGTCGTTTCAAAATTCTTCTTACCTTTGCAGTCGAAAAGGAAATGACTTTCCTTGGAGAGATGGCAGAGTGGTCGATTGCGGCGGTCTTGAAAACCGTTGAACTGAGAGGTTCCGGGGGTTCGAATCCCTCTCTCTCCGCTTGAGGTACTCTGAACAAGAGTTCAGAAAACACCAACAAAACCTGTAAGTATTGTAACTTCAATGAGTTACGATACTTTTCTTTTATACCTACACATCTTCTCAGAGTACGTACAGAGGTCGCAAATACGCCCAAAATACTCTCAAATGGCTACAATCTGGTTACACTTTTTTGAGCCGATTGAAAATTGTAGCCAAGAGTACGTAGAGAGTTCGTTTAGAGTACGCATACATTGCTGTTATTCAAAGCATTATGAGATTATTGCGCAATGCGCCGCTCAAAGGTTCTTGTATCTTTCTCGGTATTTTTTGAGTGTTTGAGCCGCTTTGGGAGACTTGAATACTATCCCCCTATCCCCATCCCTGAGGGATATTTCCCTCAGGGATGGGGATTTTACGGTTA
>NZ_JRAR01000015.1:0-14060 GCF_000768935.1 Porphyromonas sp. COT-290 OH860
CTCCACTTCTCTGGAGCCAAGGAGCCTAAACGCCACTGCGCTCAATCTAGAGCCTCCTAGAGCCCAAATACAAGACCTCCACTCTCGGAACCTAACCTTAGACCAATTGAATACGACAGCCCCAAATCTACATCAATAGTATAAACTTATGTAAACGAATAAGCTGGCTTAGCCAAATGCGCATCAGCCCAAGGGAAAGAGGAGCGAAAAATCAGTTATCTTTGAAGCAAAATCAGAAATAAACTTAGTCAATGGAGCAGACTTATAAAACCACTATTATAGGTGTAGCGGGCGGATCGGCCTCGGGCAAGTCTACACTCGTGCGCAAGCTACAAGACATATTCGTAGAGGAACAGGTAACGACACTCTGCCACGACTTCTACTACAAAGCACACAACGACCTGAGCCTCGAGGAACGTGCCAAGCTGAACTATGACCACCCAGCTGCCTTCGACACGGATATGATGATCGAGCACGTACGCCAGCTGCGTGCCGGCCAGCCCATTGAGCGACCTGTCTACTCCTTCACCGAGCACAACCGCCTAGAGCAGACCGTGACAGTACAGCCAGCCAAGGTGATTATCCTAGACGGTATATTGATCTTGGAGAATAAGGATCTACGTGAGCTGATGGACGTCAAGGTCTACATCGACACAGACGACGATGTGCGCCTAGCTCGCCGCCTAGTGCGTGACGTGCAGGAGCGAGGGCGAGATATGAACTCTGTACTCAAACAATACTTCTCCACAGTCAAGCCCATGCACCGTGACTTCGTAGAGCCAAGCAAACGCTACGCACATATCATCATTCCAGAGGGAGGCTTCAACTCCGTAGCCCTCTCTCTGCTCGTAGAGAACATTCGCTCTCTGATCAATAAGGGCTAAACCACCGAGCCAACTCTCCATATGATACGATCAACAGCCTCCCGTCTACTCGGCCTAGTCGGACTGGCTATCGGCCTATACGCTTGTAGCTCTCGCAAGGGCGCTCAAGCCCAGCGGCTCCTAGACGAGGCACAGGCTCTAGGCAACATAGGTGCATACACCGAGGCGCTCGCTCTCGTAGACAGCGCAGAGCGAGTGGCTCCTGCCGATACTGCTATCCTGAGAGCAGGCACAAGCCTCAAGCGAGAGATACGACAGAGGGAGGCGGAGCACAAAATCATCGAACTCGATAGCCTCATTCGGCTCAAAGCCGAGGAGATAAACCGAATGCTCCCTGCCTTTGCCAAGCTCAAAAACGAGGCCTACGATACTCAGCTGCGCTACTGTGCTCCTGCACTTCTACCCAAGGCACTCGGGGCACGCCCTCACCTGCGTGCTACCGTAGACTCGCTTGGTGTGCTACAACTTATCTCCGTCTACACTGGGAGTAGCAAGATCAAGCACTCGGCCATCAGACTACGACACACTCAGCAGGATAGCACCTACACGACCCCAAACGTAGTGCATGACGATGCGCTCAACTATCGCTACCACGACGGGCTGCACTACTGGGAGCTGGTAACCTATCGAGCTGAAGCCAACGACCCTCTAGTAGAGTACCTAGAGGGATTACTAGCCCTAGAGGGGAAGCTCGGTATAGACTACTTGAGCCAAGGCAAAGTAACGCACCGCTACACTCTAGCTCCTGCCGAGCAGAGCGCCTTGATGCAGACGACTCGGCTAGCCAAGGTGCTCAGCGAGCAACAAGCTCTACAACGGGAGCAGGCCAAGTATGCACGCCGCTTCGCTCGCCTAGATAAGAAGCAGTAGCCCGATACTCTCATCATAAACTCATCATCACACATCGCACATCATGCGCCCAATCATCAGCCCCCTATGCCTCATACTAGCCCTCGGCTGATGTAATCCTTGCATTTTGCCCATTCTCAAGCACCTAAAAGGGGCTGTACGGAAGTAAATGTCGGCACAGCCCCTTCGCATTTATTTGACAAGATGATTAATTTTGCAGTTATTAAAGAATACATACATTTAATATTAATCACTCCAATCATTCGTCTTATATGAATATCCTTACCAACCATGCACTACGGGGACTCGCTTTGGCGCTACTAGCTACTCTATCACTCTTGAGCACAGTTAGCTGCGACATTATCCGACAGGCTCAGGCTCCTCCAGTGATCCACGCACGTATCTTCAACAAATCGAATATCCCTATATTTCATGGTAAGGCTCCTATTATCTTGGCTCTAGAGTCACAGGAGGGCTTCGCCGCTAGAGCAGCCAACTACACAGTCGAGCTCACCAAAGAGCACTGTACACCACTACGCCTATCTCTATCGTACCTCAATGATAGCTGGGAGTGGGAGCGCAAAAGGCTCGGTGGGAGGCTACAACTCTTGGCCGTAGACTGCTCTACTGGCTCAGTGTACAAGTTAGATGAACGCTATGTAAATACCTTATTCACCTCAACCGATGGTAAGCAAGACGAGAAGCCCAAAATCGTCATACACACCCTAGAGAGTGTGCCAGAGAACTGGCGACAGCACCTAGTGGTCATCTATACACCTGCCCAGATGGCACCCCTACCCCTAGCACCACACTAGGGAGGGAGGCGAAACACTCTCTTAGCTTCTGGGACAGAGTAGCCAGATATTTGGCAAGATAGCTCGGTACACGTAGGTAGCCGTTTGCCGTGATTGCGTGGAATCCATTACCTTTGCCGTCAAATACTAATCAAACAAAGATTTAAGAACGAGCGCATGCAACAAAAGCTAGTCATCGTAGAGTCCCCCAAGAAAGCAGATCTTATACAGGGATTTCTCAAACAACAAAAACTTACTGGCTACAAAGTAATGGCAAGTGCTGGGCATGTCAGAGATCTCAAACAAAAGTCCTTCAGCGTAGACATCGAGAACAACTACGCCCCCGAGTACGAGATCTCGGCAGACAAGCGCAATATCGTCAAGGACCTCAAAGCCGAGGCAACGAAAAGCGAACTTGTCTACCTCGCATCCGATGAAGACCGTGAGGGAGAAGCCATCGCTTGGCACCTGAGCGAAGCACTAAACCTTAAACCCGAACAGCGCAAACGCATCGTTTTCCACGAAATCACCTCCGAAGCCTTTCTCGCAGCCCTAGACGCTCCCCGTGACATTGACCAAAACCTTGTAGATGCTCAGCAAGCACGCCGAGTGCTAGACCGCATCGTAGGCTTCGAGCTCTCGCCCGTCCTCTGGCGACGCCTCAAGCCCTCACTCTCGGCGGGGCGTGTGCAGTCGGTCGCCGTTCGCCTCATCGTGGAGCGTGAGCGTGAGATTAACGCATTCGTGCCAGAGAGTACCTTCCGTGTACAGGCAGAGTTTAAGATAGCCTCTGGACACAAGCTCAAAGCCGAGCTGAACCACCGCTTCGCCACAGAGGCCGAGGCAGTGACCTTCCTAGAGCAGTGCGCTCGTAGCACCTTCGAGGTGGAGAGCATCACCCGCAAGGCTGCTCGTCGCTCACCCGCAGCGCCTTTCACTACCTCGACCCTACAACAGGAGGCTTCCAACCGACTCGGCTACTCGGTATCGCAAACGATGCGCCTTGCCCAGAGCCTATATGAGTCGGGGCATATTACTTATATGCGTACGGACTCGGTGAACCTATCCTCTCTGGCGATGAATACCATTAGCAAGGAGATCAGCACCAAGTATGGCGAGCAGTACCTCCAGCCTAGACGCTACCAAACCAAGAGCAAGGGGGCACAAGAGGCACACGAAGCCATTCGCCCCACATACGTAGACCGAGCCACAATCAAGGGAACGGCACAGGAAGTCAAACTATACGAGCTAATCCGCCGCCGCGCTATCGCCTCACAGATGGCCGACACCCTACTAGAGCGCACGACCATCAGCATACCCGTAGTAGGGACGCCATACGCCTTCGTTGCTCAGGGTGAGGCCGTTACCTTCAGAGGCTTCCTCGAGCTCTATATGGAGGCCTCGGGAGATGAGGCTAAGCTGCTCCCACAGATGAGCGAGGGCGAGCACCTAGAGCCCCTAAGCATTGGCGCAGATCAGCGCTTTACTCAGAGGCCAGCTCGGTACACTGAGGCCTCCATGGTAAGCAAGATGGAGGAGCTAGGCATTGGCCGCCCGTCTACGTACGCACCAACGATCCAGACAATCCAAGCTAGAGGCTATGTCGAGCGCACCGATCGCCCCGGTATTGAGCGCAACTTCATCGAGCTTAAGCTCAGCGGCGATGGAGTTAAGCGCACAGTCAAGACCGAGGTGTATGGTGCAGATAAGTCTAAGCTGATCCCCACAGATACAGGGCTTGTGGTCAATGACTTCCTCGTCGAGCACTTCCCCAACATCGTAGACTTCAACTTCACGGCACGAGTAGAGGAGGAATTTGACCAGATCGCCGAGGGCGACCTCGTATGGCAGAAGGTGATTGACCGCTTCTACAAGGACTTCCACCCCGTGGTAGAGCGAGCCAGCGAGCGTAATGGCAACGGCAACAGAGTAGGTGCTCGTGAGCTAGGTACCGACCCAGCTACAGGGCTCAAGGTCATCGCTAGCCTTGGCCGATATGGGTCTATGATACAGATCGGCACCAACGAGGACGAAGAGAAACCTCGCTTCGCCTCTCTACAGCCGGGGCAATCTATCGAGACAATTACGCTAGAGGAGGCGCTTGACCTCTTCGCCCTACCCAAACAACTCGGCCAGTTCGAGGACAAAGTCGTTACCGTCGCCGTAGGTCGCTTCGGCCCATATATACGTCACGATGGCAAGTTCGCCAGCCTGCCCAAGGGTATGGATCCGATGTGCATATCACTGCAAGAGGCCATTGAGCTCATCAAGGCTAAGCGTGAGGCAGAGGAGAAGAGCCTACTGCGCACCTTCGCCGAGGACGCCGAGCTAGAGATTCGCCAAGGTCGCTTCGGCCCATACATCAAGTATCAGGGCAATAACTACAAGCTCCCCAAGGACGCCGTTGTCGACGAGCTAACCTACGAGGCTGTAGCCCAAATAGTAGCCGAAGCCCCTGCGAAGACAACCAAAGGCAAGCGCACCACAGCCAAGGCTGCTGCGCCAAAAGCCAAAACAGCCAAAAGCAAAGCCAAGAGCAAGGCCAAAGCCTGATGCGCTACTTCCTATACATAAGCTACAACGGAGCCAACTATAGTGGCTGGCAGACGCAGCCTAATGCCCCCACGGTACAGCAGACCATAGAGGAAGCATTGGCGACTGTGCTCCGCTTACCATGCCCGATACTAGGAGCAGGACGTACCGATGCTGGGGTACACGCCAGAGAAATGGTCGCCCACCTCGATCTAGAGCTATCACCTGCCGAGGCAGAGCAACTCATCTTCCGTGTCAATAGACTTCTGCCACAGGATATAGCATTGCACCGCATCGTACCGATGTACCCCGAGGCACATGCACGCTTCTCGGCTACGGCTCGCACCTATCGCTACTATGTTACTTTCGACAAGCAGCCATTCGGTCACGAACTGATGCTTCGCTTACATGCTCCCATAGACTTCGAGCTGATGAATCGGGCGGCGGCGTTGCTCCCGAGTTTTACCGACTTCACGAGTTTCAGCAAGCTGCACACCGACGTCAAGACCAATAATTGTAGCATACGAGAGGCCTTCTGGCAGAGGCGAACGGGCAGTACTAGCGAATATGTCTTCACGATCACGGCAGACCGCTTCCTGCGCAATATGGTGCGTGCTATCGTTGGGACGCTTCTGCAAGTCGGTTGCGGGAAACTCAGTTTAGAGGATTTTGTGCGTATTATTGAGGCTAAGGACAGATGCTCGGCTGGCTCATCAGCCCCGGGGCATGCGCTCTTCCTCGAGCATGTGGAGTACCCAAGCGAGCTATTCCTCAACCTAGAGGCAGAGAAGAGCAGTGTATGATGCATCAAACGGCTGAGATATCAACAGAAGCAGCTCCAGCTAAGCTACCCAAGCGAGAGCGTCTGCACCACAAGAAACCAGTGGAGGAGCTATTCTCTACTGGGCAGTCTTTCATCGCCTACCCGCTACGTGTCGTTTATCTACTAGAGCCAGAGAAGGCGGAGGCACGTAGCCGCATCTTGGTATCGGCACCCAAAAAGCATTTTAGGCGAGCCACCAAGCGCAACCGTATCAAGCGGCTTATGCGAGAGGCCTACCGCCTGAATAAAACGCCATGGCTCGAGTGGCTCGAGGGCAATGGGCTATGTGCACGCATCGCATGGTCGATGATTAGCAAGGAGCTACCAGAGTACAAGCAAATCGAGCAGGCGATCCAGAAAACCTTTGCCAAAATACAGAAAAGAGAGGAGGAGCAGCATGCAGTGGATCAGTAAGCTATTCACATGGCTATTGCTATTGCCCATCTACTTCTATCGGGCGGTTATCTCTCCCATCACGCCCCCATCGTGCCGCTTCACACCCAGCTGCTCGGTCTATGCCATTGAGGCGCTCAAGAAGCATGGCCCCGTCAAGGGGCTATGGCTGACGATACGGCGCATTCTGCGCTGCCACCCCTGGGGCGGACACGGACACGACCCCGTTCCCTAGCTAAGTCTGCGAGCTATGTCCTCCCATTACATCGATTTACACAGCCACCAGCCGAGCACTATCACACCCGAGCTCCTGCGCTTACAGAGCCTTAGACTGGGACAATCTCCCTCCAAGGACCTCCCTTATAGTCTTGGCTTACACCCTTGGTATGCGGAGGATCTGCGCCAAGACTCCCTCGACAGACTTATCTTACAGGCCGAAAGTTCTTCACTCGTCTGGGCCATAGGCGAGGCTGGGCTAGATAAGCTCTCACACATACCGCTGGATACCCAGAGGCATTACTTCCTTGAGCAAATCAAACTCAGCGAGCACCTACAGAGGCCTCTCGTCATACACTGCGTGAGGGCTTGGAGCGAACTGCTTACCCTAAGGCGTGAGGCTAGGGCAGCTCAAGCGTGGATTGTGCATGGCTTCAGAGGCAAAGCTCAACTAGCCGAGCAGCTCCTAAGGGCAGGAATATACATCAGCTTCGGCCAATACTTCCAGCCCGATGGTCTGCGCCTTGCTGATCAAGCTCAGAGGCTTTTCCTCGAGACCGATGAGGCCACCTGCTCAATACAGACAATCTACACCAAGGCATCGGCTACGCTCTCGAAGCCACCCAACATACTGCGTACAGAGATCGCCGATCGCCTCGCTAGGATCTGCCCAGAGATCAAGCAATTCACAGTAAGATAAAAGAAAAAGGCTAGCACCTCCGACGAGAGAGGGCTAGCCTTTTATTGGCGTTATCCGAAAGATTTATTCTTCGTCTTCTTCCTTCATATTCGTAAAGACATTCTGCACGTCTTCATCTTCCTCGAGCTTGTCGATCAGCTTCTGGAGCTGCTCACGTTGCTCGGGCGTTACGTCTTTGGTATCGTTAGGCAGGCGAACAAACTCAGCAGAAGTGATCTCGTAGCCAGCCTGCTCGAGATAGCTCTGGATAGCGGCATTGCTTGAGAACTCGCCATAGAGAATGATTTCATTTTCGTCCTCCTCTAGCTCGTCCACGCCGTAGTCAATGAGCTCGAGCTCTAGGCTCTCGATATCCATATCCTCACGCTTGGTGATATGGAAGATGCACTTATGCTCAAAAAGGAACTCCAGACTACCCGATGTACCAAGGCTACCACCATGCTTATTGAAGTAGCTACGCACGTTGGCTACCGTACGTGTTGTATTGTCCGTAGCAGTCTCCACGAAGATAGCGATACCGTATGGGCCATAGCCCTCGTAGTTCATCTCCTTATAGTCGGTAAAGTCCTTACTGCTGGCTTTCTTGATCGCACGCTCCACGTTGTCCTTGGGCATATTCTCCTTCTTGGCTGTCTGCATCAGCACACGTAAGCGTGGATTCGTTTCGGGGTCTGGACCGCCAGCCTTTACTGCGATCGTGATTTCTTTACCAAGTTTCGTGAAGACACGGGCCATATTACCCCAGCGCTTCATCTTTCTGGCTTTGCGATATTCAAATGCTCTTCCCATTGGTTGAGTATGTAATATGATGATTAAACTTATCTAAGCTCTGCACCTAGTTCTTTTTTCAGGCTCTTTTGGAGTTTATCCATGATGCCATCGATCTGCTTGTCGCTCATCGTCTTCTCTTCGTCTTGGAGGAAGAACGAAACGGCGTAGCTCTTCTTACCAGCTGGGAGGTTCTTCCCTTCGTAGACGTCGAATAGCTCGCAATCCGTGAGGAGCTTCTTCTCACTCTGGCGAGCAACACGCTCGATGTCTGCCATCGTGATCGCAGTGTCTATCAAGAGAGAGAGGTCACGTTTAACGACGGGATACTTAGGCAAATCGCCTATCGTTACCTTAGCACGCTCGGCTTCTCTCTGTATCTGCGCCCACTCGAGTTCGGCATAATATACGGGCAAGTTAATATCTTCCTTGGCTGCAAGCTGAGGAGCAACCTGACCAAGACGAGCAAGTAGCTTGCCACCACCCGTGCGGATCTCTAGGGCCTTGCCTGAGAAGATATCCCACTCCACGACAGCTTGCTTGAGGTTTTGTAGCTTGAGGCCTAGGCGAGTGAAGATATGCTCCAAATGAGCCTTGAGCTCGAACGGTGAGGTTTCCTCTTCTGCGTGCGCCCAGCTATTCTGTACTCGCTGGCCTGAGATCCAGATACCTAGACGCAGATGCTCGGCATAGTCCGCCATAGAGGGCTCACCACCCTCCGTCTGATTGTATTCGTAGCAGTTGCCCCACTCGAAGAAGTAGAATGAATGCTGCTGACGACGAAGATTTCGACTGATGCTATCTAGACCGCCGAATAGAAGTGTCTGACGCATCACACCAAGCTCTGCACTTAGTGGATTCATCAAGCGCACGAGCTTGGACGAGGGATAAGACATTAGCCCCTCGTAGTCTGCACCATTGGATAGTGAATTGTTGAGGATCTCTGAGAAACCTGCACCCACTAGCTGCTCGCTGATGAGCAGTCTGCGGCTGTACGAGCGGTCGGGCTCTCCTTGTGCACTTAGGTTGGCGTGGATGTAACCGCTTAGATCTACATTGTTGTAGCCGTAGATGCGCATAACTTCCTCTACGACGTCTACATCTCTCGTTACGTCTATGCGGTAGCGTGGCACAGCCAGAGTCCAGACGTCGCTACTACGCTCGGTGATCTCGATCTCAAGACTCGCCAAGATGCGCTCAACCTGATCTACTGGTATAGCCTTGCCGATGAGCTTGTTCATCTTGTCTAGTGAGAGGATCACACGATATGGCTCACTCACGACGGGATAATGGTCACTAATGCCCCCGTCTACATAAGCCTCTGGGCAGCACTCCAGAATGAGTGCTACTGCTCGGTGAAGCGCCCACTCGGTACGCTCGGGATCTAGACCTCGCTCGAAGCGGAAAGACGAATCCGTGCTAAGGCCAAGGCGTCGTGCTGTCTTGCGTACGCTAGAGGCATTGAAGTTGGCCGACTCGAGGAAGATCGCTGTCGTTCCCTCCGTCGTCCCGCTATCCTCTCCTCCCATCACGCCAGCGATGCAGAGCGGATTGCCTACGCCATCGGCGATGATGAGGTCATGCTCGGTTAGGGTACGCTCCGTATGATCTAGAGTGATCATCTTATCGCCAGCCTTAGCTGTCCCGACGATGAGTTTGCCTCCCTCCATCTTGTCGAGGTCGTAGGCATGGAGTGGCTGTCCGTACTCGTGTAGGACGTAGTTCGTAATATCGACAATGTTGTTGATGGACTTCTGCCCAATAGCTTCCAGGCGGAAGCGTAGCCACTCTGGACTGGGAGCAACCTTGATACCACGAATCACAAGCCCTTGGAAGCGAGCAATCTGCTCTGCCGATACCGTCACCTCGACAGGGAGAGGGCATACCCCCTCTACAGACAAGGCAACATCTGGTAAGACGGCCTTGACAGGGGCTACATTCTGCGTCAGATAAGCAGCCAAATCTCGCGCTACACCATAGTGCGAGGTAGCATCTACTCGATTTGGCGTAATGTCGACCTCCAGTACAGCATCGGCTACCACGCCAAAGTACTCGGCCGCTGGCATACCAACTCGTACCTGATCAAGATCTAGCAAGATGATGCCATCATTATTCGTTCCTACCCCGATCTCAACCTCGCTACAGAGCATGCCGTAGCTCTCTTCGCCTCTAATCTTACTCTTCTTAATGGTAAAGCTCTCCTCACCTGAGCGAAGTACTGTACCGATGGTGGCCACTACGACAGCCTTGCCAGCACACACATTGGGAGCACCACAGACGATCTGCAGCGGCTCCGCCTCTCCGATTGACACGGTCGTCACACTCAAGTGATCCGAGTTCTCGTGCTTACGGCACGTCAGTACCTCACCTATTACAAGCCCTTTTAGACCTCCGGGAATGGACTCTACCATCTCAACAGAACCTGTTTCTAAGCCGATAGAGGTAAGCGCCGAAGCGATAGCTTCGGGCGATAGGTCGGTTGCCACATAGTCTTGCAACCACTGGTAGGATATATTCATTACGTGTAGATGTATCTTAATTATATATCGTTGCTAAGCTACAAAAATAGTCAATTAGCCCCGAAGCACAATTGTGCCTGCTAGATGAGTAACCGAATAAGGACTGCCCTAACAGCTAAAGGTAACCGTGCTGCCGCATCAACGCCTCTGTCTGGGCGATTTTCTCAGGCATTGGTAGCAAAGCATCGAGATAATGTAGCGTAAAGCCACGACGCTCCATTCCTCTGAACCAAGTCATCTGGCGCTTGGCGAACTGATGAATGGCGATCTCTAGCTGCTGCCTCATCGTCGTGTAGTCAATCTCCCCGATCACGTATTGTGTGACAAACTTATACTCCAGGCCATAGTAAATAAGATCCTCAGGCTTAACTCCAGAGGCGAGTAGCTGCTCGACCTCAGCGGTCATGCCCTCCTCAAGGCGTTGGTGCAGACGCTGGCTGATGCGCTCTCGTCTAGCCTCTCGGCTCAAGTCTAAGCAAATGATGAGGCTCTCTATCGGCGGGAACTCAGTATGCTCGATCCCCTGCTCACGCTGCTGACGAATGTATTCGGCGATCTCGATAGCTCGAATAGCCCGCTGGGCACTATCGACATCCGTCTTATTATGTAGCGGCCCATAGGTAGCGAGGGTTTGCTTCAGTTCGTCTAGCGAATAAGACCGAAGCTGCTCTCTAAGCGCCTCGTTGGGAGGCACGTCCGGCAGATGATAGCCCCTAAGTACTGACTCAACATACATACCCGTTCCGCCACAGAGGATCGGATGCTCGATGCCTCGAGCCAGCATATCGGCATAGACACGATGGAAGTCGTGCTGATAGGCGAAGAGGTTGTATCGGCTACCTGCGGGCATAATGTCAATCAGGTGGTAGGGGATTTGTATCCCCTCCACCTGATAATCTGCTAAATCCTTGCCCGTGCCAAGATCCATTCCTCGATATACCTGCCTAGAATCTGCACTGATGATCTCGCTAGAGAGTCGGTGTGCCAGATGTGCAGCGTAGGAAGTCTTACCCGATGCCGTAGGGCCTATGATGGTGATCATTGACGATCCTTGAGTATAACATCGTGCGCCCCACCCTCTACGATTGAGGTGCTAGAAACAAGAGTGATCTTGGCCTTCTCCTGTAGCTGGGGCAGGGTAATAGCACCACAGCTACACATCGTGGCCTTCATCTTACCTAAGGTAATCGCTAGGTTATCCTTGAGCTTACCAGCATAGGGTACGTAACTATCTACCCCCTCCTCAAACTTCAAGTTCTCGGAGCCACCACTATCGTAGCGCTGCCAGTTCTGGGCTCGGTTGGAGCCTTCGCCCCAGTACTCCTTAACGATGTTATTACCGATTTTGAGCTTGCGTGTGGGCGACTCATCGAAGCGAGCAAAGTAGCGCCCAAGCATCAAGAAGTCTGCACCCATGGCTAGAGCTAGAGTCATGTGATAGTCATGTACCAGCCCTCCGTCGCTGCAAATAGGCACATAGACGCCGGTCTGGGCATAGTACTCATCTCTGGCCTTAGCAACATCGATCACCGCTGTAGCCTGGCCACGGCCAATCCCCTTCTGTTCACGAGTGATACAGATAGAGCCACCACCGATACCTACTTTGATGAAGTCTGCACCAGCTTCGGCTAGATAGCGGAAACCCTCTGCATCTACGATATTACCTGCTCCGACCATAACCTTATCTCCATACTGCTCTCTGATCCACTTGAGCGTCTCGCTCTGCCACTCGCTATAACCATCGGAGGAGTCAATACAGAGGACATCGACACCAGCCTCCACTAGTGCAGGCACACGCTCACGATAATCTCTAGTATTGATCCCTGCTCCTACAAGCAGCTCTTTGGTTTCTTTGCTCGAGAGCTCAATGGGATTATCCTTGTGTGCATCGTAATCCTTGCGGAAGACGAGATAAACCAGATGATCCTGTTCATCAATAATAGGCAGGGTATTGAGCTTATGCTCCCAGATGATGTTATTGGCTTCCTTGAGTGTAATACCGAGTCGGCCTACCTTGAGGCGCTCGAATGGAGTCATGAACTCACGAACGGGCTTATCCTCCGTATCCACACCTAGACGATAGTCACGGCTAGTGACAATCCCGAGGAGCTTACCATGGCTAGAGCCGTCTGAGGTTACCCCAATCGTAGAGTGCCCAGTAGCCTGCTTGATGCGTAGTACATCGGCCAGAGTAGCATCTGCACTCACATTGGCATCACTCGTCACGAAGCCTGCCTTAAACTTCTTCACACGGCGAACCATTTCCGCTTGCTCGGCTATAGGCTGTGATCCGTAAATGAAGGAAAGACCTCCGTTGCGAGCCAGCTCAATGGCCAATGTATCGTTCGACACGGACTGCATAATGGCCGAAACAAAGGGTATATTGAGCTTGATGCGCGCACTCTCGCCTTGCTTGAAGCGAACTAGAGGAGTCGTAAGTTTGACATTTTGAGGCGTGCACTCACGGGTCGTGAGGCCGGGGATAAGGAGGTATTCGCCGAAGGTACGGGAAACTTCATTGACATAAACAGCCATAGTTCAATATTTTAATTTGATATGATCCTGAAATTTCCGGACAAATTTACAGACTTCCCTGCACATACACAAGCCTATCAGCTTGTTACGTGCAGGGAAGTATTGGACAGCAATCGTGGTTTGTCTAGAAAACAAAACCAAGGCGGAAGCCAGCATGAAGCGTAGGCTTCAGATCGAAGCTAGAAGAGGTCGTGCTACCTTGCTGGATCGTATTCCCTCTGCGCACTGAGCCCTTGGTCTTCCAGCCTCCCATAGCCCTAAGGCCTGTTTCTAAACCAATGAATACTTGCTTGGCAACATAATAGTCAGCACCCAGCATCACCGCACCTCCGAGGCTATGCTCCATAGGTGACTTGATTACCTCGTCCTCGACACTCTTGATGTTGGTCTGTGTTTCTTTCTGAGTGAAACCAAGTCCCCAATTTAGGTCAGCTGCTACGTATGGCGACAGTCGCTTGGTCCCAGCAAAATGCTTCTCCACACCAACACCTATAAGGAGCTTATTGGTATATGTACTAGAGGTTGCTTTGACGATATGGTTCTGAACGATCTGATTATCTTCTTTGGTAGCGCTAGTTGTAACGTTGGAGAGATTGAGGCCCATACGTAAAGCAAGTGTTTCGCCAAGGAATACACGCCCCTTGAGGGCTCCTTGGGTTAGATCAAGCGGGTTGCTAGTAAGCCCTGAGGCAAACAATGACACCTCTGTGGACACCATGCCTTGGTCTGCTTTGTAGTTCTGGGCACTAGCCACGCCCAAAGCGCATAGGGCTAATAGGGAAGTAAGCAATCTTCTCATAATTCTTTTTTGTACTTATAATGATTTAGCGAGGGATAATCTCCCCCAAACACTAGAGCAAAGATATCATAATAATCTATAAATAAAGAAAAGGGACTATTACCTATAGAGTACCGCCCCTTCATTTTCTCTTTAGGTTTCTTCGCCTCCCCTCCCTTGGTCCTTTGCTAGCTCTATAAACGAGAAGAGGGAGCCAGCCTTGCGACTAACTCCCCCTCTACAAAAAACTGGCGGCTACCTACTCTCCC
>NZ_JRAR01000016.1:0-657 GCF_000768935.1 Porphyromonas sp. COT-290 OH860
ATATACTTGTAGGAAGCTCGGAGCTTGTTCGGTTGGTTTGGTTGCCATGTCGATACAGTTAATTACATATTAAAGATAGTAATAATCAGGGATATACATAACGTTTCTAGCCGAAAAGAGGCAAAATACCGTGCAACGGTCTCTCTGGCTGAAGTTCAGAAGACAAAAGACGGAGTCTCTTTGCCGTATCAAACTCCTGACCGAAGCCATGACTCTGATAGAGAAATACCATTCGGGAGAGAGGGAAACGCTGTTCGATCCCGTTCCTTATCCGGTCTATCTTATGCAGTTGAAAGCGTTGCAACTGAAAGCCGGTATCACGATCCCACTCTCGGCACATGTCGGAAGGCATACATTCGCCACATTAGTCACGCTGGAGAACGGAGTTCCGATCGAAACGGTCAGCCGGATGCTGGGACACGGCAGTCTCCAAACGACAGAGCGTTATGCACAGGTAACACCGAAAAAACTCTTCGATGAATTTGGCAGGTTTCTCTCTTTTACGGAAGATTTAAGACTGACCCTTTAATATCAAATATCATGCGCAGTACATTCAAGATGAGACTATTGCGCAATGCGCGGCTCAAAGGTTCTTGTATCTTTCTCGGTGTTTTTTGAGTGTTTGAGCCGCTTTGGGAGCCTTGAATACTATCCCCC
>NZ_JRAR01000017.1:0-439 GCF_000768935.1 Porphyromonas sp. COT-290 OH860
CTGAGGGAAATATCCCTCAGGGATGGGGATAGGGGGATAGTATTCAAGGCTCCCAAAGCCGCTCAAACACGCAAAAAACACCGAGAAAGATACAAGAAGCTTTGAGCGGCGCATTGCGCAATAGTCTCGAAGAAGTAGACAAGGCAAAAGCACAAGAAAAAAGAAAGAAATACAACCTTAAATGGTGTACCAACAAGACAAATAGGCCAAATAAGATCGGCCATAATTACCCAGAGAAGCCAAAGCACGGGGAGAAAGCGAGGTAGCTCCGAAAGGCAAGGAAAGGGAATAGAATGCCCCTCCCTTGGTTCGTGCCAGCTCTATAAACGAGAAGAGGGAGTCAGCCTTGCGACTAACTCCCCCTCTACAAAAAACTGGCGGCTACCTACTCTCCCACTAGACGCAGTACCATCGGCACAATTGGGCTTAACTTCTCTGT
>NZ_JRAR01000018.1:0-6565 GCF_000768935.1 Porphyromonas sp. COT-290 OH860
CGGAGAAAGGAGTGCTTCATACGGTCGCGACGAACCTGAGTATATACTTGTAGGAAGCTAGGAGCTGGTTCGGTTGGTTTAGTTGCCATGTCGATACAATTAATTACATATTAAAGATAGTAATAATCAAAGATATACACAACGTTTCTAACCGAAAAGAGGCAAAATGCCGTGCAACGGTCTCTAATAGCTAAGGGTGAGTTGAAACCAATATCAAAGCAATGATTTGTGAGTTAGCTTGGGGAGGCTATGTCGGATAGATTCTGGCATAGCCTCCGTTTTTATAGGGAGATTGAAAAGGTGGTGAGATTTATATTTTAGCTCAGATTTCAGAATGTTGATGGGAATGACGCCTTCAAGAGGGGCTAAAAACGCCAGCCCTCGTATTTGGCCCTTGGGAGGCTCTAGGCGAGGTTTGCCTTCGTTTGCGTACGTAGCCCCAGCTGTGCAAAAACAGCTGCCTAAAACGGAGGTTTTCAATCTTCTGATTTCCAGATTTTTAATTTTTATCCTTGGCTATGTTTGTGCACATAAGCCACATTTAGAGTCATTTCTTCCCATCAATCCTTTCAGATTAGAGGACATATCTCGGCGAATTAGTCCTACAATACGCAAAGATTTTCCCACCAATTTTTTCGAAAGGATTAACCAAATCGCCAAAATGCTTTGCTTCTCTTCTCAAAAACGATGATAGGCTGTTTACGATATTTAACTTCAAAGAAGAAATTGGTTGGCTCCGCCCAATTGGCATCTGTCTATTGGTAGACTCGGGTAGTGTAGCTAATTGGCTATGGAGTGAGCCAGCTGCCGAGAGGCTGTTGCCTCGGTTCGCTGTGTTTTAGATGGATTTTGTCTAAATTTGTGCGAAGCAGATATATACGTTTAATCTAGTGTCTGAGCCTCCAATCAACATTATTGATAATTAGAGACCTCAGATGCTCGTAATGCAGCGAAGATTTTTCGATGACAGCAGAAGCATTGTTTAGCTCCGCAGATTTGGAGCAACTCAGCCAGCATGGCATTAGCCTAGAAGAGGCTACTAGACAAGTGGAGGATATTCGATCGGGGTTCCCTTATCTTCATATTTTAGCATCCGCTTCACTTGAGCGAGGCATTATGCGTGTAGAGCGAGAAGAAGAAGCTCGCTATATGCAGGCATGGGAGGACTATCTTGGTGATGAAAAAGCGAATGTGTGTAAGATGGTGCCAGCCTCCGGGGCTGCCTCTCGTATGTTTAAGTCGCTCTACGCTTTCTTAGACTCCGACAGTGCCGAACCGAATACTCCAGAGGTTCAGCGTTTTTTTGACCACTTACCTAGTTTTGCCTTCTACGATCGGCTAGGGGAGGTCTGTCTGCGTAACTCGTGGAAGAGTATCCCTAAGCTACTCGCTCAGGGGGAACACAAGACTATCGTCAAGAACCTGCTTCTGGAGAACGGGCTCAACTATGGTGCGATGCCCAAGGGTTTGCTTCAGTTCCACACCTACCCCAAGGGGAGCAGTACGGCGGCAGAGGAGCATCTAGTCGAGGGAGCGCTCTATGCTCGCGATGCCATGGGGCGTGTACGCATACACTTCACGGTATCTCCAGAGCATCATACAGCTTTTGAGAGTCATCTGGAGCGAGCTCGCCTCTACTACGAGGATAAGTATGGCGTGACGTATCAGCTCTCCTATAGCGAGCAGATGCCAGCCACGGACACGCTGGCACTCGATGCCGAGGGCAATCTCTTCCGCCGAGAGGACGGAGGGCTACTCTTCCGTCCCGGAGGGCATGGTGCGCTGATTAACAATCTAGCGGCTCTAGATGCCGATATAGTTTTTATCAAGAATATAGACAACGTAGTGCCCGATCATCTCAAGGGGGCTACGGTCATGTACAAGAAGTTTCTTGGTGGTATCCTGATTTATCTGCGCCGACGCATCTTCGACTACCTTCGCCAGCTTGAGCGAGGTAAGGCCTCACACAGTGCCCTCATGGAGATTGCCTCTTTCCTTAATAATACGCTCTGTACATCTGTCCCCGAGGAATATATGCACGATGATAAGGTGCTCCAAGACTGGCTCTATGGCAAGCTCAACCGCCCCATACGTGTGTGTGGCATGGTACGCAACCAAGGCGAGCCGGGTGGTGGCCCTTTCATCATCAGAGAGGCCGACGGCTCGAGCTCGCTCCAGATCCTAGAGAGCACGCAGATCAATATGGCAGATGAGCATCAGCGCACGATGCTACAATCGGGGGGGTACTTCAATCCCGTAGATTTGGTTTGCTCTCTGCGTAATCATCATGGCGATCGATACGACCTGCAGCGCTACATCAACCCTAAGACAGCATTCATCGCAAGTAAGAGCCAAGGAGGCCGAGAGCTCAAGGCTCTAGAGCGCCCCGGATTGTGGAACGGAGCGATGCATGACTGGAATACAATCTTTGTCGAGGTGCCGATCGAAACCTTCAACCCAGTTAAGGAGGTCAATGACCTGCTTCGCCCCGAGCATCAAAGCAAGTAAGTACAATACACAAACAATAATAAACGAACTTACAATGAACACCATTCAGAATAGACTTGCCGCCCTAAGGGAGGCCATGAAAGCAGAAGGTATATCAGCCTACATCATTCCTTCATCGGATGCACACTTGAGTGAATATACACCTCTTAGATGGACGGGGCGTAGCTGGATCAGTGGCTTTAGTGGCTCCGCTGGTACCATGCTTGTGACCCTAGAGGGCGCTTACCTATGGACGGACTCACGCTACTTCCTACAGGCTGGCCAAGAGCTAGAGGGCTCATCTATCGAGCTCATGAAAATGGGCGTGCCCGGTACGCCCTCTATCGAGGGCTTCCTCGCCAAGAGTCTATCGGCAGGGAGTGTAGTGGCGGCTGACGGTGCTTGTCTGAGCGAGGCAGAGGCCTCGGATAGCCGTGCCAAGCTAGAGATTTATGGCATTGAGTATCGTCTGGATATTGATCTGCTCGAGCGTATCTGGCACGACCGCCCAGCTATCCCCAATAAGGAACTATTCTTGCAGCCCGCAGAGTACAGTGGGCAGACAGCCGCCGACCGCATCGCTCTCGTTAATGAACGCCTCAAGGCCAATGGCGCCAATGCTACGATCGTAACTATGCTCTGCGAGTTGGCTTGGGTCTTCAATATCCGTGGCTACGACGTAGAGTACAATCCTGTTGGTGTAGGTTTCGGCTACATTAGTGATCGTGAGGCTGTACTATTTACACTTCCAGAGAAGATTAATGCAGAGGTGCGTGCCGAACTAGAGAAGAATGGAGTGCGCATAGAGGACTACGGTCAGATTTATCCCTTCATCGCTGCGCTCGATGACCAGACTCGCCTATATGTAGATACCAAGCGTACCACGCACAGCCTCTACACAAGTATCCCTAAGCACTGCCGTATCGTAGAGGGTGTATCTATCCTCACGACACTCAAGGCCGTCAAGACGCCTACGGAGCTAGCTGGCCTTAGGACTGCGATGGTGCGTGATGGTGTTTCGCTTACACGTTTCTACATTTGGCTAGAGGATTTGCTTAAGAGCGGTGGCAGCATCAGTGAGTACGACCTCGGGGTCAAGCTCAATGAATTTAGAGCTCGAGGCGAGAAGTTCTATGGCGATAGCTTCGGGACGATCGCTGGTTATCTAGGTCATGGTGCCATTGTGCACTACAAGGCAGAGCCCAAGACTTCATATACAATCAAGGGTGAGGGCGTCCTCCTGCTTGATAGTGGTGGTCAATACTTCGATGGTACGACAGATATTACCCGTACTCTAGCGCTCAGTAAGCCAAGCGACCAGATCCGTACGGACTATACGCTCGTGCTCAAGGGGCATATTGGTGTGGCTCTCGCCCGCTTCCCCGAGGGAACACGAGGTAGTCAGATCGATATCCTCGCTCGTAAGGCGCTGTGGGATCGTGGGCTTAACTATGGGCATGGCACAGGGCACGGCGTGGGCTACTTCCTCAACGTACACGAGGGGCCACAGAATATCCGCACCGAGGTTAATCCCACACCGCTAGAGATAGGTATGATCACAAGCAACGAGCCGGGGCTATATCGCTCGGGTGAGTATGGTATTCGCATCGAGAATCTTGTGGTGACTGAGCTCAAGGAAGAAACGGAGTTTGGGCGCTTCTTTGGGTTCGAGACCGTAACGCTCTGCTATATGGACAATCAGCTAGTGGATAAGTCCTTGCTGACAGATGTAGAGCTGGCGTGGTACAA
Organism: Porphyromonas sp. COT-290 OH860; assembly: GCF_000768935.1. Lineage (NCBI taxonomy): Bacteria > Pseudomonadati > Bacteroidota > Bacteroidia > Bacteroidales > Porphyromonadaceae > Porphyromonas > Porphyromonas sp. COT-290 OH860. Next base: position 4,237 of record NZ_JRAR01000018.1, read on the forward strand.
CGACTACCAAGAGCGCGTCTATCAGACCCTGTGCCCGCACCTCACTGCAGACGAGGCTGCTTGGCTCAGAGAGAAGACTGCCAAAATCTAACTGAGGCCAAAAAAGGTTATATATAGAGAGGTTAAGTGTCAATGGATAGAAAGGACTATATCAGCCTCGCCAAGATGATTGGGAGACACATACTGTGGAGCATTCCCATTATGTTTGTCACTATTTTGGCGATTAACTGGCTGTTCTTTGACTACCAGCCTCTCGAGGATACAGAGGGGTGGCTCAGAGATAGTCTATTTATGGCCACTCGCTTCACGGTTTACCTGCTACCTTGGGATATATATAGTAGCATGCGTAGGATTAAGAAGGGCAAAGAAACGAGAAAACAATTGGAACAATACGATGGCTTATATACAGAGCGTTAAAGGTATTAGCCCCGTGATAGGGGAGAAGTGCTTCCTTGCTGTCAATGCGACGGTAGTGGGAGATGTCGTGATGGGCGACGGATGCAGTGTTTGGTTCAATACGGTACTGCGAGGGGATGTAAACTCAATCCGCATTGGCAACAACGTCAATATACAGGACGGCTCTGTACTGCATACGCTGTATCAGAAGTCTACCATAGAGATTGGTGACAATGTGTCGGTAGGGCACAACGTGACCCTACACGGCTGTAAGATTCGAGATCTAGCGCTTATAGGTATGGGGTCGATCGTGATGGACGATGCCGTAGTTGGCGAGGGTGCTATCGTGGCTGCTGGGAGTGTGGTACTGACTAAGACCGAGATCGGTCCATACGAGCTATGGGCGGGTGTACCAGCTAAGTTTGTTAAGAAGGTTGAGCCAGAGCAGAGTCGCAATCTCAATGAGCGCATCGCTAATAACTATCAGATGTATGCCTCATGGTTTGGGCCGCAAGGGGAAGATATTAGCACGGAGTTTGAGAAAAAGGATTGATATAGTTTGAGGCTATATAAACTAAAATTCTTAAATTTGTGGCGGTTTTGGTGGCGGTTCACTTTCATATAAGTTCTGCAACCTAACCCTAAAAGGTTAAGAGATTAATAATTTTCATCAAATAAAAATCTAACAAAGACAATGATTAAAGTTGGTATCAATGGCTTTGGTCGTATCGGACGCTTCGTGTTCCGTGCGGCTATGAAGCGCAACGACATCGAAATCGTAGGTATTAACGACCTTCAGGATGCAGAATACTTGGCTTATATGCTCAAGTACGACACTATGCACGGTCGCTTCGATGGTACTGTAGAGGTCAAGGACGGTCACCTAGTAGTAAACGGTAAGACAATCCGTGTAACTGCAGAGAAGAATCCAGCTGACCTTAAGTGGGGTGAGATCGGTGCAGAGTACGTGGTAGAGTCTACAGGTCTTTTCCTAGAGAAGGCTAAGGCTCAGGGCCATATCGACGCTGGTGCTAAGTATGTAGTAATGTCTGCTCCAAGCAAGGACGACACGCCTATGTTCGTTTGCGGTGTAAATACCGACAAGTATGTTAAGGGTACTCAGTTCGTATCTAACGCATCTTGCACAACCAACTGTCTTGCTCCTATTGCTAAGGTGCTCAACGATAAGTGGGGTATCAAGGACGGTCTGATGACGACAGTACACGCTACGACTGCTACTCAGAAGACTGTAGACGGTCCTAGCGCTAAGGACTGGCGTGGTGGCCGTGCTGCTGCTGGCAACATCATTCCTTCTTCTACTGGTGCTGCTAAGGCTGTAGGTAAGGTAATTCCTGAACTTAATGGTAAGCTAACTGGTATGGCTTTCCGTGTGCCAACTCTAGACGTATCTGTAGTTGATCTAACTGTGAACCTAGCTAAGCCCGCTACATACGCAGAGATCTGTGCTGCTATGAAGGAAGCTAGCGAAGGCGAACTCAAGGGTATCCTTGGCTACACAGAAGATGCAGTAGTATCTAGCGACTTCATCGGTGACGCTCGCACTTCTGTATTTGATGCAGAGGCTGGTATCGCTCTAACTGATACTTTCGTGAAGGTTGTGTCTTGGTACGACAACGAAATCGGCTACTCAAACAAGGTTCTTGACCTAGTAGCCCACATGGCTAAGATAAACGCTTAGTCTTAGGCTGATACATAACGAAGAAGAGTTCTCGGGCGGTTTGCCGCTCGAGAACTCTTCTTTTTAATAGTTTGGTCTGTACACTTCTCAACGCATCAGAGAGATTGTGCCTCTCGGATATCACTAGGCCTCCAGTGGAGACCGTTGCACGGTATTTTGCCTCTTTTCGGCTAGAAACGTTGTGTATATCCCTGATTATTACTATCTTTAATATGTAATTAACTGTATCGACAT
>NZ_JRAR01000019.1:0-63982 GCF_000768935.1 Porphyromonas sp. COT-290 OH860
ACCGTAAAATCCCCATCCCTGAGGGAAATATCCCTCAGGGATGGGGATAGGGGGATAGTATTCAAGGCTCCCCAAGCGGCTCAAACACTCAAAAAACACCGAGAAAGATACAAGAACCTTTGAACGGGGCATTGCGCAATAGTCTCACTATATCCACACGCCGCATCAGCCAACCCAATTCTATACATCGACAAGCCTGCAGAAGTGAAATCTACAAAGACAATTCAGGCGCTCCGAGTATCGAAAACCTTCGTATCTTTACCGAATAAAAAGTTACTCAACATCACAACACGAAGTATCACTCAAACAGTCGAGATCATATATGGATCAGCTAACCTTGAGCCGAATTAACCAACTCATACGCCGTGAGGTCGTGCCAGCAACAGGCTGTACTGAACCTGCTTGTGTCGCTCTAGCGGTGGCGTATGCGGTGGCACTCCTACCCCAGAAAGTCAGAGATATAGAAGTTTGGCTTAGCGCCAATATGCTCAAGAATGCCATGGGAGTAGGAATCCCCGGCACTGGGCAAATAGGTATCCCCATAGCTATCGCCCTAGGAGCTGTACTCAAGGCCCCCGAGCGTCAGCTAGAGCTACTAGACCACTTCACCCAAGAGGATCTAAATCAAGCCAATCAAATGGTCGAGCAGGGGCTAATGCATACCCATCTGAAGGACACTCCAAATCTAGATAAGCTATACGTAGAAGTCATAGCCCGTGACAACGCTGGCCACAAGGCTCGCTCGGTCATTGAGCGGACACATATATCTCTCAAAGAACTACAACTCGACGGGGAGGATAGACTGCCCAAGCAGGAGGAGGGCACATTCGTCGGCTGCTCCGAAACGATACAACAAGTAACGAGCATCAACGAGGAGGATATCCCCCTTACGTTTTCCCTCGTTTACGAGTATGCAACTCAAGCTCCCCTAGAGGACATTGACTTCATCTACGAGGCAGCTCAGCAAAACAAGCGTGTAGGGGAGTATGCCCTCAAGGGTAACTTCGGGCATGGTGTAGGCAAACTAATCCAAGGAGATATGGGGCAGAAATTTTTCGGATCCAGCCCTCTTGCCCATATGCTCAGCTATACTAGTGGCGCCTGCGATGCCCGTATGGACGGTGCCCCCGTTACCGTGATGAGCAACTCTGGCAGTGGTAACCAAGGCATCACCGCTACCCTACCCGTCTTAACCTTTGCCGAGAGTCAAGGGTGCGATCGGGAGCGGACAACTAGAGCCCTAATGATGAGTGGTCTGCTGGTCGTCTACATCAAGCAGCTACTAGGCCGCCTATCCTGCCTATGTGGCATGGTTGTCTCGGGCATAGGATCCTCGGCAGCAATCGTCTACCTAATGGGAGGCACTAAAGAGCAATCGAGCTACGCCATCAAGAATATGATCGGCAACGTAACGGGTATGATCTGCGACGGTGCCAAACCAAGCTGTAGTCTCAAGGCCTCTACGGGTATCTGCTCTGGGCTCATAGCTGCCATGATGGCGATGCAAAACAACTACGTCAAAGTAGTAGAGGGCATCGTGGAGGACGACATAGACGACTGCATTCGCACTCTGGCCGAGATTGGCCGTGACGGTATGCTAGAGACCGACCGCAAGGTACTCGAGGTGATGACCAATAAAAAGAAATAGAAGAGATGAAGCCATCTATCATCACCATCATACCCGCACGCTATGCCTCTACACGCTTCCCCGGCAAGCCTCTGGCCGATATGCTGGGCAAGCCGATGATACAGCGTGTCGTGGAGCGGGCTAGCAGTACAGGCTCGAGAGTCGTGGTAGCTACCGACGACCAGAGGATCTACGACTGCGTACAGAGCTTCGGGGCAGAGGCTGTAATGACATCACCCGAGCACCGCTCGGGGACAGATCGATGTATCGAGGCCTACGAACTCGTAGGCCAAGGAGAGGAGATTATGCTCAATCTACAAGGCGATGAACCGTTCATACAGCCCGAGCAAATAGAGGCACTGATATCTGCCTTCGACCGAGCAGAAACGCAGATTGCGACCCTAGCCGAGGCGTTCGCACCCGATACCCCAGACATAGCCCTCTGCGACCCCAATGTGGTCAAACTCGTACAAGGAGATTTGGGGCAAGCCCTCTACTTCAGTCGCTCACTCGTCCCACACCAGAGGGGGCGTAGCGAGCAGCTATGCCAGCACCATACCTATTATAAGCATATAGGCCTGTACGCCTTCCGAACCAATATCCTACCCGAGCTCAAAGCTCTGCCAGCCTCTCCCCTAGAGCTAGCCGAGAGCCTCGAGCAGCTCAGGTGGCTTGCAGCAGGCTATCGTATAGCAGTCGAGCAGACAGCACTCTCAACCATCGGGATCGATACCCCCGACGATATGGAGCGCGCCTGCCAGTATCTCAGAGAGCTAGAGAGAACTAGAAGTGATAGATAGCAGGACGAAGCAGCAAATCATAGATGCCGCTCAGATCCTAGATGTCGTGAGCGACTTCGTTAGCCTACGCCGTAGCGGTGTGAGCTACGTGGGTTTGTGTCCTTTTCATAGTGATAGGAGGCCTTCGTTTTACGTTTCCCCTGCCAAGAATGTCTGCAAATGCTTCTCTTGTGGCGAGGGCGGTTCGCCCATACACTTCTTGATGAAGCATGAGCAGATGACCTATACGGAGGCACTGCGTTACCTTGCCAAGAAGTACCACATTGAGATTGTCGAGCGAGAAGAAACCGATGAGGAGCGAGCAGCCGCAGACGAGCGCCAGAGCCTATTCATTGTCAACGAGTTTGCCCAAGACTTTTTCGCCAAACAGCTACACGATACCGACGAGGGGCAGCATATTGCTCTAGCATATTTCCGAGAGCGAGGCATCAGACCAGAAACAATCAAGAAGTTCGGTCTAGGCTACTCGCCAGAGGATCGTTCAGCGCTTACCGAGCAGGCACTCAAAGCTGGCTACACTCTCGAGCGACTAATCGCCGTAGGGCTGAGCTCTCAGTACGAAGAACATCAGAAGCCTATTGACCGCTTCCGAGGGCGTGTCATCTTCCCCGTCCGCAATCTTGGGGGTAAATATGTTGCCTTCGGGGGACGTATTATGGGTAAGAGCGACAAGATCGCCAAATACGTCAATTCACCCGAGAGCCCTATCTACTCCAAGAGCCGAGAGTTGTACGGCCTCTACTGGGCCAAGAGTGCGATCTCCAAAGCCAACAAATGCTATCTAGTAGAGGGCTATACCGACGTCATCTCGATGCACCAGAGCGGTATCGAGAACGTAGTCGCATCCTCTGGCACGGCACTTACCGTACAGCAGATTAGGCTCATTCGTCGCTTCACCGAGCATGTAACGGTACTCTACGACGGAGATAATGCAGGCATCAAAGCAGCCCTACGTGGGATAGACCTGTTACTCGAGGAGGGGCTAAACATCAAGATAGTACTACTGCCACAAGGCGAAGACCCCGACTCCTATGCTCGCAGCCATAGTGCCAGCGAGTTTCTGGAGTACCTCGATGAGGCAGAAACGGACTTTATCCACTTCAAGATCAACCTCTACCAAGAGGAGATGAGGCGTGACCCGCTCAAACGTGCCGAGCTCATCAGCGATATCTTGCGTAGTATTGCCTTGATCCCCGACGGCATACGGCGGGCTGTGCTCATACAGAGCTCTGCTGCTGAGCTACGTATGGACGAGCAGCTCCTCGTGGGCGAGATACAGAAGCTACGCCTCAAGGGCATCAGTGCTACGGGGCATTACGTCCCATCGGGGCAAATCCTCTCGAGTGGCCGTAGCGAGGCCCCGAGAAGTATCCCTCAGACATCGGCTCAGCAGGGAGCAATCAATCCACTTGCTCAACCAACGCCAGCCCCCATATCGGTTGCCCCTACAGAGGAAGGTGGCGTACCTAAGTATGAGTTGGAGATCCTAAAGCTCGTCATCGGACACGGGGAAGAGCCCATGCTAGTGGCTAACGAAGAGGAGGACGCCAAAGAAAATCCGTACCTAGCCTACTATGTCGCAGACTTCATCTACCGAGAGCTAGAGCTTGATGAAATCTTCGTAACACTATCGGAGGCCACACAGCAAGTAATCCGAGAGGCCTGCAATGAGTGTATTCCCCAAGGCTTAGACTCGGCTTCGCACTTCATCAACCACCCAACAGAGGCTATTCGCCGCATCTCTACCGATGTTTTGAGCAATCCTTACTCGTCCTATGAGCTAGTCGAGGACGAGGAGGAGGACACATTGCTCTTCCCCCCAACTGGCTATGGAGTACGTAGCGAAGCGGAGGAACAGGAACAGGCACGTCTGCTAGAGGAGCATCAGACCAAACAGCGCAATAGGCGTCAGCTCAAACGAGGCGTAGAGATCCTCAAAGCACTGGATAATTTGCGCATTATGATCGTGATGCAGCAGATCAAAGAAGTACAAACCGAGCTGCTCAATGCCCAGCGCAATGGAGCCAACGAGGCTCTCATCATCGAGCTGATGCAAGAGCTTAGCGAGCTTAACCAAGTCAAAACAAGTTTTGCCCAAAGCCTAGGGGAGCGAACAATCATCGGTTAGATGAGGTTCTATGAAAATCAAGTGAATATCTAACGTTATTAACAAACTGAAGCAATGACAATCAAAAAAATGGTTCTAGGGCTATCGATGCTCCTAATGGCCTCGACTTGGGCATGTGCCTCTCCATCTGCTCAGCAGAAGAAGGAAACCGAGATGAAGGAAACACTAGTACGCAATATCGACGCAGCATTTATGCGTCAGAATATCTTTGACTACAAGGAAAATCCAACGAAGTTTGTCTTCAAGGGTAAGCGTCCAGCGATCCTCGATTTCTATGCAGACTGGTGTCCTCCTTGCCGTGCACTCTCTCCCAAGCTCACTGATCTAGCCAAGAAGTACAAGGGCGAGATTGACATCTACAAGATCAATGTGGACAACGAAGGCGAACTCGCCAAGTTCTTTGGTGTGAAGAGCATTCCCATGCTCCTCTTTATCCCCATGGAGGGAACGCCTATCCAGACGCTTGGCAACCTCTCTGTCGAGGAGCTTGAGCAAACGATCGCCAAGATCAAAGTCAAGAAGTGAACCTCTGCTTTGTCAATATACAAATAGCCCCTAGTGAGTCACGGCTCACTAGGGGCTATTTGTTGTTATTGCAGGCCTATCGCCCAATTAGTTTTCTTATCCGCTTGAGAATAAAAGTACGCTCGTACTCATTCAGCCCCAAAAACCAAACCAAAAGCCCAATCAGCAGAAAGCTAATAGCACTGACCGCACAGAGCGCAAGAAAGGTTTGGCCAAAAATCTGATCAACGTAGTACATCATCAGAGCCGAAACAGAGGTAATGCCTAAGATTGGGACCCACACACGTCTGAGGTATTCCCGTGCACTAAGCAAGACTTCTCGGCGCAAAGCATAGAAATTGCCCCACACGTAGACGAGCCTTACCAACGTCGCAGCTTGCAAAGCGAAGACAGAGGCCAAACCTAGCTCAAATCCAAAGTACACTATCGGCAATACCATCAGAGATATAGTCGTACCAATCAGCACACAACGACACACATTGCCAGTGGCCTGCACACCATTCCAAAGGGGTATGCCCAGCACATTGATGAGGCAAAAGGCCAAAATCCAGCGAGCGTAGTCGGCAGCTTCGCTCGGCACTTCGCTCCCGAGCCACAGCTCTAGGACGTAATCCATACGCAGCATCAGCGGTAAGGATAGCGCCCAAGTGAGGAAATAGCTATATCGTGAACTACCGTAGATAAGTCGCTTGTAGTAGTCGATGTCCCCCGTGGTATAGCTCTGTACGAGCTGCGAACGCAAAGCCGTGAAGAACTGCACAGAGAAATTGCCAACGGCAGAGTTAATCTGAGCAGCAATCCCACGAGCTGCATTGACGATCGTACCGAAAAAGATATTAAGCAAGTAGTCTAGACCATAGTTCCACACAGCATAGGTACCAGCCTCTACCCCATTCCAGCCGATGAAGCGATACATCTGTGTGAAGCGCTCTCGATCCCATCGAATAGCTCCCCTACACTCGGGATAAGAGCGAAAGCAAATAATAGCAGGCACACACTTGACCACGATAACCAGTACCAAAGAACCCACAGCATAGAAGATCAACTTGTCATAGGGGGCAACAGACAGCAGCATAACGAGTACGAGTTTGAGCAAAGCATCTAGGATACCCGCATAAGCATAGACCCGCATATTCTCTCGGGCAATCAGTACGGAGTCGTATATCGAGCCGAGTAGCATCACCGAGAGCGAGAGGATCGTAGAGTGAAAGACCCAAAGTGCGGCATCGAAACGCTCCTCAGGGATATTCAGTTTGTGATACATCAGATACAATCCAAGGCATTCTCCGATGACAATCACTGCCAGTGCAAGAGCAATATGTATGATAAGACTAACGCCATAGATGCGCTTCAGTCCCTCTATATTCCTCTGACCTATCTCGTAAGCTAAATAACGCTGTGTGGCGGTAGCTAGCGACGAGGAGAGAAACACGAAGGTCAAGGCAATCCCCCCTACGATATTGTAGATACCATAGTCTACTGGCCCGAGTGCCTTGAAGATAAGCCGTGACGAATAGAGCATCACGCCCATCCACAGGAGCATACGCACAACTAGAAATACGGTATTAGTGGCGATGCGATCGCTACGTCCTTGACTCGTCATATCGTTTAGTTTATCTCAAGACTATTGATTTGTCTATGATTTATCCATTGCCTTGTTTGGCTCAACCCATCTACTAGATTGGGCAAGATCGAGAGAGCAAAAATACAGCAACTTGTATAGCTGGAATAGAGTGATGCGATCGGGGCGACGCCTCAGTATCTGTCGAATGATATACATAAGCGGCTGCGCTACTCTCCCTATAGTGCGTGCTAGATGATACCGCCTTAGTCCTCGGTAGTACCCTAGTAGCTTGATAGACATGCCCTCAAATGTGTCTCGATGCTCATGCAAGTTGCGCAGATATCGCTCCGTCGTCGAGAGAAAAGCTTCATCAGTTTCCTTGAGCCGATGCACTACTGACGCATCAATATGGACGACATCAAGCTGGCTTCTTCTAAGCATCTCGCCCCAATAAGTGTCCTCGTAGCCCATACCCATGCGAGGAAAAGGGTGGCTCAGTACAAGCTCTCGAGGAGCGAGGAAGCACATCGCAATAAATGACTTGTACGGCTCAGCGATACGCTGGGCGAGCGAACGCATCTCCACTTGAGTACCATAGTGATACCTAAGCCGATTATCCGCCCTACAGTCACGCTCATCATAGCGAAATCCTCCGCATACGACGGCATCTGGGTGCTCAGCCCGAGCCTTCATATAGGCTGCAATCAGCCCTTCGGTAGGCAGGACATCGGAATCAGTATAGAGCAAGCTAAAGCCCTTTGCCTTAGTGGCAAGCTCTTGGCGCATCAGTCCTGCTCCGATATTCTTAGGGGCATGGTAAACCCATACCTCAGCGTGCTGTGCCGCTAGCCTATCGTAGATTGAGGCATAGTCCTGACCAGAGGCGTCATCGCCAAGGATAATCTCCAAGCTAAGGCTCAGGGCGATACACTGCTCCAGCAAATCGGTTACGAGTCTAGTGCAGTCGTACCGATAGACAGGGATAAGGATTGATAGCGTCATCGTACCAATGTATATAATCCGCCGGGCATTACCTGTATATGTGCATCTAGCTCCAAGTCGAATAGCTGACTGCTTACCTCGCTTGCAGGCAAACCAGACTGGCGAATGAGGTCATTGAGGTGCATAGGCTGATGCTCTGCGATAAGTCTAAGCAAAGGATGATCGATTGGCGGTTCGTCCGAGAAGAGTAGCTTCTGCTGCACTGCTTGCCCTCTGCGCTCCCAACCCAGAGCTTGTACGATGTCTTCTCCAGAAGAAACAAGAACGCCTCGCATGGACGAGATCAGATGGTTGCACCCCTCGCTATAGCGATCGGTTAGTCGCCCCGGCACAGCCAACACTTCTCGATCGTAGTCTGCGGCGAGCTCGGCGGTAATGAGCGAACCACTCTTCAGACCAGCCTCTATGACTAGCGTGGCATCCGTTAGCCCAGCGATGATGCGATTTCGAGCCACGAAGTTGAATCGATCGGGCTTGGTGCCGAGTGGATACTCCGATATCCAAGCCCCACGGTTCAATATCTCGTGGGCTAGCTGCGTGTGTGCTGCTGGGTATATCCTATCGAAACCATGGGCAAGCACCGCCACCGTAGGCATGCCGAGAGCTAGTGCCCTGCGATGAGCCAGACTATCTACCCCATAGGCCAAACCACTAACGATAAGAGTCTGAGGGAATAGCTCGGCTAGCTCGCCGAGCAGGCGCTCACAGCAGATCTGCCCATAGGTTGTCATATTACGTGTACCTACGACACTGATTGCAGCAGATGTTTCCCAGTCGCTATAGCACCCCTTGGCATAGATGAGCGTTGGCGCATCGGCACAAGCGGCTAGGCGTATGGGGTAGTCATCTTCGTCTATGAAATAAGTTCGTACGCCTTCTTGCGTACACCAATCAGCGATGCGCTTGGCCTCATCCATCAGAGAGGGGCGATAGAGTTCATCGACGATCGACTGTCGTAGCTTAGGGCATCGAGCCTGTAGGGTAGCTCTATCAGCAAAGATCGCCTCCACACTCCCCATACGCTCTAGTAGCACCTTGGCGTGATGAGGGCCGATATGCTTGGCTCTAGAGAGAGCGATCTGATATACTTGTGTCATTGCTTTCATTGCATACGATAGGTTTAGGTTTTTTATTCTTAGGTAGAGCCTTGCCATAGCATAGGAATGCCAAGATGCTGTTGGCTTTGATTAGGCGTACCACCATCAGTGTGATGCTGACCACTATGGCTGCATAGAGCACCGATAAACCAATCTCCCAAGATATAGTCCGCCCTCCATCTCTCAATATTCCGAATAGGAATGGCTTAACCATAGGCACCGAGAAGAGGAAGAAGTAGTGGGTAAAGTAAATGGTTCGGCTCTCCTGTCCGAGATACCCAGCTAGCCTATTAAGGCGAGAGTCGCCTTTGCCCAAGTGGTTGACCAAGCCGAATGCCATAACCAAGCCGCTGAGCGAGGCCGGTATCCCTCCCATCACGGGAGCCGATGTACACTCCGTATAAATAAGAAGAGTGAAAAGTAAGGCCGAGAGTGCTGCTACCTCGGGGCGAATTAGTATGCGCTCAAAAGAAGAATACTTGCCAACGAAGTAGCCGATGAGGAAGTTGTGATAGAGGTAATTCATCTTCCCCCAACTGAAAGCCTCATGTGTCATGGGGCTATAGGCTTTCCACGGCAAATCGACCCATAGGACGAAAGCAAGGGTTAGCATTGCCCAGAGCGCCTCGAGCGTGACATCGCCCTCTGGATTGGTGTAGTGATTGAGGAGCTGAAAGACAAACCAAAGAACAAACATCTCAAACAGTACCCAAGTGAACCAGTAGCCTCCGTGATGTATGCCGAAGAGCATTTCGTCGAACGACACAGAGTAGAAAAGGGCATAGAGCGTAGGCAGAGTAATAAGTGGGAGGAAGAGCTGCCTTGCCTTCTTGCGCCAAAAGGCAATATGCCCACCGAAGCTAAACTCTAGTGGCTTGGAGGCTAGGTAGCCCGAGAGAAAAACAAAAATCGGCATATCAATGCTCCTAAGCACCGCTAGTAGAGGAGAGCGGTAGTAGGAAAAGCCGAAATGGAATGAATGACCAACTACCACTAAGAAAATGACGATGCCTTTGAGGACATCAATATGCTGCATATGGTGCTTACCTTGAGCCATCGAATGTTTGCTACGAAATGAAAGATGCTTGATTTACCCCCAAAAGTACAATGAATAGCCAAGACAAAGGACGCCATAGATCGATTTTATCTCGACCTATGGCGTATAGTCTGCTGCAAGGAGTGGTTGAGCACAAGAGAGCTAAGCCTTCCTCTGGCCACGTCGCTCTGCAAGCTCCAACTCCTTATCTCGTGTCATACGAAACGAATGCTTGTAGAAGATAAAGAGCGGTATAGCCACCCCTACCCCAAGGGCAAACATGATACTCCCAGCCGTGATGGCATTGCTCAAGATTTGTGGCAGGTACTCTTCTCGTTGCAAGGCGTCGTTGGTCTGCATAAAGCGAATCATGCCCAAGAGTGAGCGATAGGCATACATGCCCGGGATCATCGGCAGAAGAGCTGGGAAAGCGAAAACCTCCGACGGAAAACGAGCTCGATAAGCGAAGTAAATACCAACAAACCCAATAGTAACCGAGGCAATGAAGGTAGCGATCGCAATCTCGACGTCGGCATAGGTCATCAGCGCGAAACGTAGCATGTGCCCGATAGCCGCCAGAATAGGCACATAGATGAAAGACTGCTTGGGCGGATTGGATACCGCAGCAAATCCGCAGGCTGCTATAGCAGCGAGAACGCCGTCGAGAAGTATAGACTGAATAATCATAGACTAGAGCAGACTAAGGTTCAGAAGAACGAGAGTAAGACTAAGACCAATGGTAATGCTCACGACGATGAGGATTGCATTGATCAGACGCGACACCCCATTGAGGATATAGCCATCGAGAAAGTCTACCATGGCATTGATAAATGGAACCCCGGGAATGAGGTAGAGCACACTAGTGCTGAGCGCAACCTCTGGGGTACTACTTAGCCCGAAATGCATTCCGACCCCAACACTAAAAGACGAAACGAAAGCTGCCACCAAGACCGTCAGATAATGATAGGCATGGCGTAGGTTGAGCTCCTGACGTACAAAGAAACCTAGACAAGTGCCGACGAAAACGACCCCAGCCCCCGATAGATCCCCACCGAAGAGTAGGCAGAAAGCTCCATTGGCAAAGCTAATGAGTAGCAAAATCAACCAACGGCTCACACGAGGCGAGTTAAGCACACGCTCCAGATGCTGCTCAAGCTCCTGCATACTGGGCTTGTGGTCGTACACGTACCAGCTCAGACGGCTAAGCTCTGCATTGAGCAGGAAGTTGAGTGGCAGGGTGCGGTGGTGCGTCAGAGCCGTCACGGGGTGAGCAGAGCGCTTACGTTGCCCATCTTCGCTAGTACTCTTATCAATCAGGGTAATAGCTACGTTGCGCTGAAACATCATCATCGTTGTTTCATAGCCATACGCCTGAGCGATACGTGTCGTATTGAGTACAATGCGAGAGGTCTGTACCCCTACACTAGTCTGTATAGTGGCATAGCGCAGCAGAAAGTCGAGCAGAGCCTCCTGATCTATCTCAGGGTTTTGAGGCGAGGTTGTTGGTTTCATAACTTGAGTCATCGGACTAAAAACGCTACAAATGTATAGTTTTTCGGGCTCATACACAGGGCAAGAGCATAATCATGCCCTGTAATCGAGGGGTAATCATCTCTCGGTTACAGATTGAGTGTCGGAAATACCAGACACAAATCCTGCCTTCTACTCGACTTGTAAAACTAAGCCCTTGAGGTATTCGCCCTCGGGGTGGTAGATCGAGACGGGGTGATCTATTGGCTGGGTGAGCTGATGCAAAATGCGAACATGGCGACCCGACGCCGCAGCAGCCGTGAAGACTGCCAAGCGAAACTCCTCTCGGCTCACTGCCTGCGAACAGCTAAAAGTAAAGAGGATCCCTCCCGGTGCAATCTTATTGAAGGCTTGAGCATTGATACGGCGATAACCAATCAAGGCATTGCGAAGCACCTTACGATGCTTGGCGAAAGCTGGCGGATCAAGAATAATCATATCATATTCGCCTTGGGGCATCTCATCGAGATAGGCAAAAGCATCTTGAGTGATGCTCCGATGTCTGTGACACTGGCCGAAGTTTAGCTTAACGTGCTCCTCAGTCAGATACATCGCCTTGGTCGAGCTGTCGAGCGAGTCCACTCGCTCTGCCCCACCCCTAAGGGCGTATAGAGAGAATCCACCAGTGTAACAGAATGCATTGAGTAGACGCCTCCCCCGAGCATACTGCTCGACGAGTGCACGGTTATCTCGCTGATCGACGAAAAAGCCTGTCTTCTGCCCTCTAAGCCAGTCGGGCATAAACTTGATGCCGTTCTCCCACACGGGGGTAGCCTCTGTGTGGCCAATGAGGAAGCCGTCGTCACACATCTCTCTCTGCTCTCGTGTGGGGAGCGTACCTTGACTCTTGTAGTACACTGCGCGTATTACCTCGGGGCCACATAGGTCTTGGTACACCTGCATCAGAGCTTGGGCAATCACCTCCCTAGCATAGTGCATACCCATACTATGTGCCTGCATAACGGCTGTATCTCCGTAGACATCGATGATCAAGCCCGGGAGCTGATCGCCCTCACCATGCACGAGGCGATAGACATTGTTGGGGCTCCCTGCCTCTGGATCTACCCTAAGCAAGCCACAAGCTAGCCTTAGCTGCAGAGCTGCTGCCAAGCGAGCCTGCCAGAACTGAGGCTCGATCTCCTCATTGCCGATGAAGCTAAGCATACGCACAGCGATACTTGCCTCTGCATAGTGCCCCACACCGAGCGGTTCGCCTCGATGGCTCTCTACACGCACTAGACAGCCGTCGTAGAGCTCCCCATCGGTTGATGCGATGGCCCGAGAGAATAGCCATGGGTGGAAGCGCAGAAGGGACTCCTCTTTGCGTGGGAGTAGACGCACACTAGATATATCCATCGTGACTAGAGTAATGCAAATTGTACTGGGGCAGGATCTGGCTGAGTCATCAGCTCTCGGTAGATGCGCAGGCAGGCCCAAGCGTCTAGGGCAGCATAGTGCTGCTGAGCTGGGCTTAGGTTAGTAGCCTCCCAGTTGCTCATTCTCTGACCTTTGCTCATGTACTCGGAGAAAATGATGCCGTATATTTTCTGCAAACTGGCGTCCCTAATGCCATAACCGGGGCAGAGGCTCTGCAGCTCTACGAAGCCCTTGGGCTCGAAGTCCGCCAAACGGCGCAGGGTTGTTTTGTCATCTTTTAGGCTAAGGCCTACCTTGAGGATATTGGGATCCTCCAGTAGCTCTATTAGCTCCTCCGGCATACCTATTTTATTTAGCCGAAAGAGGTAGCAAACCTCATCGGTCGAGATCTGTAGCAGGGATACCTGATTGCGTTTGCCGGGAATGAAGCAAGGCTTCGTTTCGGTATCTATACCCAGAGCATCTGCCTGCATCAACTCGGAGATTGCCGCCTTGATATTGGCTCGTGTGTCAATGATACGTACCTGCCCTTGGAACTTAGCCACGGGCAGAGCGTCTAGCTGGTCTTTGCTGATCTGATCGGGGTAGGGGGGATCTACAAATCTATATCGTTTTTTACTCATACTCTTGCATTGATAGGTCTGTGTCTGCCTCATCTACCTCCATATCCTCCTCGTCCTGCTCTGGCAAGCTCATCGTGTAGACCTGATGTAGGGCAGAGAGTGCCGAGAGTAGCTGGACGCCCCAATGCTCTCGCCAGTAGAGGTAGCAGCGGCCGATAGCTGCTGGCAGGGCAATAGTATTCTCTGCTCTGAGGATACCTAGTAGGTTACCAATATGCTGGTAAACATCGGCTAGCGCCTCACTGATAGTAGCGGCTAGTGGCGTGTCGCTGTACTGCATCTCGGGTGAGAAGGTCGTCAAGTAGCTGTCATACTCGCCTAGAATATGCTCCAAACGGGTGCGTACACGGTCGTAGCCCTCTTGGGTGATATACTCCTCAATATAGTCTTCGTCGCTTGAGTAGAAATACTCGGGCAGGCGTAGCATCTGGGCGTATAGACGAGGGAGCAGCTCTATGAGCCGACGAATCACCTCTCGCCTCTGCCCACCTTGCTCCAGTAGAGCCGCCAGCTCTACCCCAGTACGGGCGAAGTCAATAAGCTCAGGAGTATAGAGATTGCTATGGGATTGATCTGTATTCATAGGTACAAAGGTAGCATCTTTTTGGTGCTATGTATGGCGCTCTGCATGATAGCTAGAGCGCACTAGAGGGCCACTCTCGATACGTGGGATCTTCTTCTCCATACCGAGGATACGGAGCTTGGCAAACTGCTTGGGGTGTACATACTCGACTACTGGCAGATGCTTGCGAGTAGGTTGCAGATACTGACCTATGGTGAGGACGGATACACCGACACGCTTGATATCGTCCATCAGCTCTAGCACCTCCTCTTCGCTCTCGCCCAAACCAAGCATAATGCCCGTTTTGGCTCTGACACCACTGCTGGCGATACGCTCCAACACACGCAGGCTCATATCGTAGGTCGCCACATGGCGCACCGATGGGGTCAGTCTGCGTACGGTCTCGAGGTTGTGCGAGATAACCCTTGGCTTGAGTGCTATGATTTTGTCTACCAGCTCTAGGTTGCCATTGAAGTCGGGGATAAGCACCTCGATCGTTACCTCTGGAGTCGTACGCTGTATGGCCTCTATGGTAGCCACCCAGTGGGCTGCCCCATAGTCTGGCAGGTCATCTCGGTCTACACTTGTGATGACGGCATGCCTTAGGCCCATCGTCTTGATGCTGTCGGCTACTTTTTGTGGCTCCTCTGGGTCAAGAGCAGGAGGTGTTCGGCTCGTCAGGGTATTGCAGAAGCGGCAAGCACGGGTACAGTATGCACCACCTATCATGAAGGTTGCAGTCCCTGCACTCCAGCACTCACCGAGATTGGGGCATCGCCCGCTGGTGCAGATAGTATTGAGCCCATGCCCCTCGATGGTTGTCTTGGTATCTGTAAACGTACTATTATCCCCGAGCTTGATCTTGAGCCACTCAGGTTTGCGTACGCGACCTGTTTTTGTTGTCTTGGAGTTGTCCATTTATTTTGATGTTGTCTATTGTTTAGAAAACAGCCTAGACTAATTCTTGTTTGTTCGTTTGCGCCCAAAGATAGTGGACAATACGCAATTTAGGAGCAAATAATCGGAGGTAATGGGTTCTAATCCCAGCCCAATCATACATCACCCTAGGCCTAGTGAAATGTTGGGCTGGATAGCTCTAATAAAAAACCAAAATCACAGAATTTAGATTTTCGCACACTCATCGAAGCATTGTAGAGAACGCTATCCTAAATAAGGCTCCCAAATGCCTGACCTCGTATTTGCCCTCTAGAAGGCTCTACACGGCGTCCGACCTCGCTTTGGCACTTAATAGCAGTTACCCTAAAATAGGGGCCTAAACGAGACATTTACACTAGGCTATATATCAGACATATACAAACAAGAAATACGATTTTTTATAGGTCGGTGGCACATTTCGAGGTATTTCTTCCCATCAATCCGCCGAGATTAGTGGACACATCTTGGCTGATTAGTCCACCGATCGCCAAAGATCTTCCCATCATTTTCTCAGAAGTTAATCTCCTTCTTTAGAAATCCACTAGACATTCATCTAAATTTAAGCACAAATCATTTACACACATTAACAAAAACATATGAAGAATGAGCACAAGAATAAAGAGCAATTTCTGGGGGCTACACTACTCTAGATCCAAAAATGAATAGACAAAGCGAGCAGGAAAGAATAAAAAAACCAAGAGGCTGTGACAAACTCTGAATTTGTCCACAGCCCCTTGGAGGTATTTCGGAA
Source organism: Porphyromonas sp. COT-290 OH860 (assembly GCF_000768935.1). Taxonomy (NCBI): domain Bacteria; kingdom Pseudomonadati; phylum Bacteroidota; class Bacteroidia; order Bacteroidales; family Porphyromonadaceae; genus Porphyromonas; species Porphyromonas sp. COT-290 OH860. The sequence goes on from NZ_JRAR01000019.1 coordinate 15,559, forward strand.
TGCACAAAATGCAAGAAGCTAAAATAAGGTTAGAGAGAGCATACCAAGGTATGTAACCGAAACCAGCGACGAAGTCCGTGCGGAGAAAATATCGCAAGTAACACAGCAATTTACCTATTATGACATACCACCCTAAGGCTACAATAATATGTAGGCTACCTAGGTCTATACTCCGCAATCTACAAGGTCTACGAATAATAGAGGCTACTTGCCTAGAGCTCGCTGATAGCGTGCGACAGTCTGCTCTAGACCTAGGTAAAGGGCTTCGCTGATGAGAGCATGACCGATAGATACTTCGTCAAGCTCCGGAATGGCCTGATGAAAAAAGCCAAGATTATCTAGACTGAGGTCATGACCTGCATTCACACCCAAACCAAGTTGCTTGGCTAGCTGGGCAGCCTCGATATACTCTGCTACCGCACGCTGAGGGTCTTGTGGGTATAACGCTGCGTACGGCTCGGTATAGAGCTCCACACGATCAGCACCCGTGCGTGCCGCCCAGCGGATATTGTCGAGGTCTGTCCCTACGAAAATTGATGCACGTACCTGCCAGCGATGCAGATCGTCGATAATTCCCTTGAGAAAGTCGAAATTTTGCTCTACCTGCCAGCCCGCATTACTCGTCAGAGCATCGGGGGCATCGGGTACCAGTGTAGCCTGTGCAGGGCGCACATCTTGGATTAGACGCATAAAGCTCTCAATCGGATTTCCCTCGATATTGAACTCCGTAGTCAGCACTTCACTTAGCTCATAGACATCTCGATAGCGTATGTGTCGCTCATCAGGACGAGGATGCACGGTAATGCCATCAGACCCGAAGCGCTCCAAGTCTAGAGCCACTTGCTTGACGTTGGGGACATTGCCACCTCTTGCATTACGAATGGTGGCCACCTTGTTTATATTGACACTAAGTTTAGTCATGATATATTCTTTTGCTTACATTTGTATGAGTGACAAAGGTATATTTTTATCCCAAATCAAGCATATCGTATCCTATGTATAGAATAGCCGTCTTTGGTAGCACATATTCGCAGCATCATGCAGATCGTCTGCGTCTGCTCTTCGACGAACTCAGGCGGTCAGATGTGGCACTCTACTACGATGTAGCATTCCTAGAGGCACTGCAAAGCTCGTATGGCCTTACCCCTCCAGTGGCTGGGATACTCCCAGAGGGAGAGGCTATAGATGCCGACTTCGCCATTAGTCTCGGAGGAGATGGCACCCTGCTGCGTGCAGCTCGCCGTGTCGGCTCTCAGAAGATACCCATTCTCGGTATTAACCTCGGGCGGCTGGGCTTCTTGACCGATATGGACTCTGTCGATGCGGCTCCGCTCATTCATCGGCTCTTCACTGGCGAGTATCGTGTAGAGCAGAGAGGGCAGCTGCGTGTAGAGGTTGATGGGCAATACTTCGGAGAGGTGCTCAACGAGGTAGCTATCCTCAAGCGAGAAACGGGATCAATGATCAGCATTCACACCCTCATCGACGACAACTATCTCGCCAACTACGAGTGCGACGGCTTGGTCGTAGCCACCCCAACGGGGTCTACTGCATATTCGCTCAGTGTGTATGGGCCTATCATGATGCCCCAGACACAGTGTACCCTACTTGCGCCGATCGCCCCACACTCCTTGACGATGCGCCCACTTGTCGTCCCCGACGAGGTGAGGATCGACCTGAGCGTCAGCTCTCGTAACAATAGCTTCTTGATGGTACTAGACGGACAAACAAAAATACTGAGCTGCGGCGTCCCTATCCGCATCACTCGCTCCGAACACACAATCTCTATTGTACATCTAGGCCAAAGCTCCTTCGCCGAAACTCTACGCCGCAAACTCCTTTGGGGAGCTCCAGTGCGTGAGTAGTCTAGCTCCCCAAGCAGGCACAATAAAATCGGCAGTCTGAGCGAACTCAAACTGCCGAGATATAATCAAAATCCCAAAGCCTCTCTAGAGCAACTTCATCTGCCAGAGGCGATGCTCCGATAGCACCTGCCGAAGCTCTTGTAGCGACACTTGCTCTATGGGGGCACTAGCAATAGGCTCATCAGTCCGATAGAGCAGGATCGTGCCACTATGAAAAATGGTATGTGACACCTCTCCAGTAAATAAACTTAGGTTAGGCTGATTGTCTGCGTCCCACTCTATGAGCGGATAGGCAGCTCTCTGGGAGCCTACTTGTAGCCAATGGGCAGCGTAGCGAGGGCGTTTAGTCGATGTAAACATAGACCTCTACAAATCTACGACTTCATCATACGAAGCCAGTTCCTCCGTCCCAACTGGCAAGGCTTTCGGCTCCTCGGAGGCGCTCTGCCCACCGTACTTAAACAGGCGGAAACGATCAATCATCAGCATATTACCTAAACCTATCTTTGGCGTTGTGCCCTGTAGACTCCCCCAAATACGCACTGCACTTTTGCCGTTAGGCACCTGAAGAGCAATGGTATAGCGACCCGATGAACCAATAGCAAGCGACTGAGTGAGTGCGGTCGTATCTGCAAAGAAACAGCCAACCGTCAGCCTAAGACTATCCTGCTCGAGGTTAGGCATCCCAGCCAATCGAGCCTCCACACGCACTAGGGTTGTGGAGTCATAGCCGATAGATGGAGTAAGAGCGAAGTAGCGATTGATAAGCTCGCCCGAGCTATAGAAAGTAACACTGTCGGTAAGCAAATTGACTGAGTCAAGCAATCCATTGGCCATGCTAGATCTATACTCAGCTAACTGGTCTAGGCTGTCTTGCACACCTTGCAGGCGACGCTGCATTCGGCTCAAGCTATCGGCCGAGAGGCGATAGAAGTCCTTGTAGAGCGTCAGACGATTCTTGGCATACCAAGCCATAGTGCTATCCCAATCCGCTAGAGTTAGTCCACGACTTTGGAAGAAAGAACGATAGACTTCCTGTCTAATACTATCAGGCTGACCTTGCTCCGAGAGAGTCGCTGTGAGCAAACTAAACTCGGGGAGTATATCCAGTACCTCATCTACACTGAGTTTGCGCCAGCCCGACCTACCACAGCTAGCAAGCACACCTACGAGTAAACCTAATACAAGCAAAGGGCGTGAGCAACGGAGCAAAGCAAATATGGAAGTCATTGGGTTGAGTATCGAGGATAAATCCTATTGTTCGCTCGCCTTGGGGGACTTCTTGCCAATGCCATCAAGCATCTGGCTGAAGGTGCGAGGATAGAAAAGGAGCAAGGCAATTACCCCCACGCTGATGCAAGCATCTGCGAAATTGAAGATTGGGCTAAAGAAAATAAATTCCTCGCCTGCATGGAACGGGAACCAGTCAGGGTAAGTCGTCCGAATAATTGGGAAATAGAACATATCCACGACCTTACCATGTAGCAGTGTGCCGTAGCCCTCGCCCCAAGGAACGAGGCGAGCGACCTCTCCACGACTAGAAGTGAATATCTCCCCATAGAAGACCGAGTCTATGATATTGCCAAAGCCACCAGCGACGATCATCGCTAGACAAGCTACGAAACCAAAGCTATACACACGACCACGAACCAACTTGATCAAATAATAGGCAGCAGCACTCATCGCTACAAGGCGAAATACCGTCAGGAGTAGTTTACTCCCTAGAGTAATGCCATAGGCCATTCCCTCGTTCTCGATGAAATAGATCTTGAACCAAGAGGTGATCTCGTGCATCTGCGTCTCGATCATCGTGGTCTTGACCCAGATCTTGATGACCTGATCGACCAGCAACAAAAAAAGCACCATCAGGAGTAGAACAACCCCCTGATGGTGCGTAAAAAAATTACTTCTTCTGTTCACCTAGTTTTGCTTCTATACTTAGCGTGGTGTGAGGTACAGCTCGCAGACGCTCCTTAGGAATGAGCTTGCCTGTCTGGCGGCAGATACCATACGTCTTGTTCTCGATGCGGACCAAAGCACCTTGAAGTCCTTGTATGAACTTCAGCAACCTCTCAGCCATACGCCCACTCTCTCCTCGTGAGAGATTGGCAGCACTCTCTTGTAGTGACTTAAACGTAGGAGATGTATCGGCCACATCATTGCCCGAAGAGACTGCGCCACGGCGTAGCTCCTCATAGTCCTTAGTAGCTTGCTCGAGCTTACTGAGGATCAGCTCCTTAAATTCTTGGAGCTCTTCGTCGGTATACGCTAGCTTCTCTGTACTCATACTCTCGCTAATTGTTTTTGATAGGTTTATATTAGTGTTACATAATTCACATAATAGGCCTCCCGATTCTAGGCTTTAGCAATGCTGACACGAAGAATAAAACCGTCCATATCCAAATCAATCGCCTCCTGTAGGCTATTGACTTCGGTTAGGCTCACCGCCTGCACTTCGCCAGCAATGTAGTCGGCATGCTGTGCTAGCGTGAGGCTCATCTCGGGGTGCTTCTCCACAACCAAGCTAATCTTATCACTGACCTCATAGCCACTCTGCTTGCGCAGATTCTGCACTCGGTTGATCAGCTCACGACTCAAGCCTTCTAGACGAAGCTCGTCCGTTACAGTGATGTCTAGAGCAACCGTCAGAGCTCCCTCATTAGCCACAAGCCAGCCGGGGATATCCTCGCTATAGATCTCTACATCCTCTCGCTCTAGGCGCACATCCTGACCCTCTACAGTCATATCCAAATGACCATTGCGCTCAATCTTCGCAATCTCTTCCTGCGAGAGCTCTGCCACGGTAGCGGCTATCGCTTTCATGATCTTGCCATAGCGTGGGCCAAGGCGTTTAAAGTCGGGTTTGATTCTCTTGACGAGAGCTCCCTCTCCATCGCCTACGAACTTAAGCTCCTTGACGTTCACTTCGCTCAAGATGAGCAAACGAACGGGCTCAATCACGGCACACTGAGCTTCGTCTAGCACTGGGATGATCAGTGTCTGTAGTGGCTGACGCACCTTGATATTAACCTTACGGCGCAGAGCTAGCACCATAGAGCTGATGGACTGAGCCGTAGACATACTTGCCTCAAGCGGAGCATTGATATAGGCTTCTTTCACTGAGGGGAAGTCAATCAAGTGTACAGACTGCTCTCCTCTAGTTAAGTCACGGTACAGACGGTCTGCATAGAAAGGTGCAATAGGTGCCATCAATTTAGCCACCGTCAGCAAGCAGGTGTAGAGGGTCTGGTAAGCCGAGAGCTTGTCCTCGGTCATCTGACCTGCCCAGAAGCGACGGCGACACAGGCGCACATACCAGTTGCTGAGCTGCTCGCCGACAAATTCACTAATCGCTCTAGCTGCTCTTGTAGGTTCATAAGCCTCGAGCTGTGTATCTACCTCCTTGATGAGGCTATGCAGGCTAGATAGAATCCAGCGGTCGATCTCTGGACGAGATGCGAACTCTAGTTCCTCAGCCTCGGCATCAAAGCCGTCGATGTTGGCATACAGGGCGAAGAACTGATAGGTATTGTATAGCGTGGCGAAGAACTTACGACGCACCTCTTCTACCCCGTCTAGGTCAAACTTCAGATTATCCCAAGGCGAAGAGTTGGAGATCATATACCAGCGTAGCGCATCTGAGCCATATTTCTCGATTGTTTCGAAGGGATCGACAGCATTGCCTAGGCGCTTGCTCATTTTATTGCCATTCTTATCTAAGACCAGACCGTTAGAGATAACAGCCTTGTAGCTGATGGCGTCCGAAATCATCGTAGAGATAGCATGGAGAGTAAAGAACCAACCACGAGTTTGGTCCACTCCCTCGGCAATAAAGTTAGCAGGGAAGGCTCGCCCACTATCGATTAGCTCCTTATTCTCGAATGGGTAGTGCATCTGAGCATAAGGCATAGCACCAGAGTCGAACCACACATCAATCAAATCCGCCTCACGTTTCATTGGTTTGCCCGAGGCAGACACAAGCGTAATCTCATCGACAAATGGACGATGCAGATCAATCTTCTCGTAGTTCTCCGCTGTGTAAACACCTACTTCGAAGCCTGCAAAAGGATTCGATGCCATAACGCCAGCTGCTACAGCCTTCTCAATCTCGAGGTAAAGCTCCTCGACAGAACCAATACATAGCTCCTCGTGTCCGTCCTCTGTACGCCAGATCGGCAGAGGTGTACCCCAGTAGCGGCTACGTGATAGATTCCAGTCTTGCAAATTCTCGAGCCACTTGCCGAAGCGCCCTGTACCTGTACTCTCGGGCTTCCAATTGATCGTCTTATTCAGCTCAATCATGCGATCACGACAAGCCGTAGTGCGAATAAACCAACTGTCAAGTGGGTAATATAGGACTGGCTTATCTGTACGCCAGCAGTGTGGATAGCTGTGCGTATGCTTCTCGATCTTGAAAGCTAGACCTTTGCTCTTAAGTAGTAGGCTAATGGCCACATCTACACTCTCGTCCTTGTCTGTCTTGGCTGCGTCATAGGCATTCTTGACGTAGACTCCCGAGAAGTCTGCGTACTCCGTTATGTTCACTCGCTCAGCGACGAACCGCTCATCTAGATCTTCTATACGATACAGACGGCCGCTCAGATCTACCAGAGGACGCTCATTGCCGTCCTTATCAAGAACGAGAAGGCCCGGCACACCATGCTGTTTGGCCACTCGATTGTCATCTGCACCAAAAGTTGGGGCAATGTGCACGATACCTGTACCATCCTCGGTGGTCACGAAGTCACCAGTAATCACACGAAACGCTCCAGTCTCAGGTTTTACCCAAGGCAGTAGCTGCTCGTACTGCATCTCTGCGAGATCTACACCCTTGTATTCCCCCACAATCTGGTAGGGAAGTTGCTTCTGTCCTTGCACATAGCTAGCTACGGCCTCTGCGCCTTCTAGATCAGCAGAGAATAGTTTATGTAGCAGAGCTCGAGCCATCACCACCGTGATAGGAGTACCGCTATAAGGGTTGAAGCTACGTACAGCTACATACTCAATATCTGGCCCTACACACAAAGCGGTATTTGAGGGAAGTGTCCATGGCGTCGTCGTCCAAGCGAGGAAGTAGGCCTCACCATGCCCCTGCATCTCTGGCTTAGGTGCACATATACGGAACTGAGCGATGCAGGTCGTATCCTTAACATCACGGTAGCAACCGGGCTGATTAAGCTCGTGTGTACTAAGCCCCGTACCTGCTGCAGGCGAATAGGGTTGTATGGTGTAGCCCTTGTAGAGCAAGCCTTTTTTGTAAATATCTTTGAGCAGGTACCAGAGTGTCTCTATATAGCGGTTATCATAAGTAATATACGGATGCTCCATATCTACCCAGTAACCCATGCGCTTAGTTAAATCCTCCCATTCTCGAGTAAACTTCATCACATCTCGACGGCAGGCAGCATTGTACTCTGCTACGCTGATATTCTTACCTATATCTTCCTTAGTAATACCGAGTGATTTCTCCACCCCTAGCTCTACTGGCAGGCCATGAGTATCCCAGCCAGCTTTACGCTCAACAAGGAAACCCTTCATCGTTTTGTAGCGGCAGAAAATATCCTTAATACTACGAGCCATCACATGATGGATACCGGGCATACCATTGGCAGAGGGAGGACCTTCGTAGAAAACAAAAGAAGGCGCACCCTGACGCACGTTGAGGCTCTCTAGAAACAGGCTCTCAGACTCCCACTGCTCTAGCATCTGCTTATTGACTTGCGAGAGGTTTAGCTGATCGTATTCAGGAAATTTCCTACTCATTATTTGATAACTTTCTTATTGATATCCTTTATATAAAATCGCCACAAAGATAAAATTTTTCCGCCGATATACCCTTTGGTATCGGCTTACTTGTAGCGCTATGGCTGTAGTTGGAGGACTTAAAGACCGAGGCTCTACATCAACAGCAAGCAATCCTACACATCAACTAGAGCAGCATCTTGGCTGCACGATGCAGAGAGCTGATGAAGGTGTCCACCTCCTCTTGAGTATTGTACATCGCAAACGAAGCTCGTGCAATGGCAGTATGTCCAAAGCGATCTAGCAGAGGCTCCGCACAATGATGCCCAGTACGGATAGCAACTCCCATTCGGTCTAGTATTGTCCCTAGATCGAATGGGTGAATGCGACCAATACCAAAAGATATAGTCGCCTCCTTGTGCTTAGCACGCCCTAGAATATAGACCTCAGGAAACTCCTCCGTGAGTCGTCTGGTCGCATACTGCAGTAGTTCATCTTCGTAGCTAGCAATCTGCTCGACTCCAACTGAGTCTACAAAATCTAGGGCAGCAGCGAGAGCCGTGGAGCCAACATAGTCTGGTGTACCAGCCTCATACTTAAAAGGCAACTCATTGTAAGTCGTTTGCTCAAATGTCACCTTGGCGATCATCTCGCCTCCTCCCATATATGGAGGCATGGCATCTAATAGCTCCGAACGGCCATAAAGCACGCCTACCCCTGTAGGGCCATAGACCTTGTGTGCACTAAAGACGTAGAAATCCGCTCCCAAGGCCTGCACATCGACCTTGGTATGTGCTATAGCTTGAGCGCCATCAATCAGTACGGGGATACCATGCTCGTGTGCCAGATCTATGACCTGCTTAATCGGGTTGATAGTCCCAAGGACATTACTCACATGGGTGAGTGAAACAATTTTCGTCTTCTCTCCGAGCAAGCTGATATAGTGCTCAAGATCTAGCTCCCCTAGCTCATTGATCTTAATGACACGTAGCCTTGCACCCGTCCTCTGGCAAAGCATCTGCCAAGGAACGATATTGGCATGGTGCTCCATAGTAGAGATGACAATCTCATCTCCCTCTCTCACAAAAGCAGCCCCGAAGCTAGTGGCGACAAGATTGATCGCCTCCGTCGTACCACGTGTAAAAATAACCTCACGCTCGCTAGAGGCATTGATAAAGCGAGCCACACGCCGACGAGCCTCTTCATGCCGCTCGGTAGCAAGCTGACTGAGATAGTGGACGCCACGGTGTACGTTGGCGTTAGCGGTACGATAGGCTCTGTCAATAGCCTCTAGCACACAAAGAGGCTTCTGAGTAGTCGCACCATTGTCTAGGTAGACAAGGGGCCGACCATGTACTTGCGTATGTAGTATAGGGAACTCATCCCTTATTTTATCTATATCATATATCATCTTCATGAGTCATAATTGGTCTTGAAAAGAACTCAAAGATAAGCAAAAAGCAGTACATAGAGCCTTGCCCAATTCGAACCAAAACGTTACCTTTAGAGCAGATTACACTAGACTTACCCTAGAAGCTAGGGCGAGAGGTGGGCACATTCTGATTAACTGTTACTAACTATTCTCTACTATGTGGCAGCAACCATGGGGGTATCGAGAAGGGCTAATCATCGGATTGGGGCTCTTCGTCACGGGCATTCTCCTCCAGCTAAGCATCGGCGGTATCGACTGGTCGCTGATAAGCTTCCCCGTCAATGTTATTCTTGGTATAGGCCTAGTCCTAGTCGTCGTGGCGATGCATCTCTTGCGGGGGCGTATCCATCTCTTCCGTTGGCTCAGTAGCTACCAAGCTGCCGTAGCCTCTCTTCTATGGGTCGGGGGTATCACCATAGTCATGGGGCTTACCAAACAGATGCCTTCTGGGCACTCGGCAGTAGATCCCCTAGGATTCTCTCAGATGATTGCCTCGTGGCCTTTCACGCTCCTATACCTGTGGCTAGTTCTCGCCCTATGTCTGGCCACGGTACGTGTAGGTTGGCCCAGACAATGGCGGCAAGTACCTTTTTTTCTCAATCATGCTGGCCTTATCATCGCTCTAGTGGCTGGCGTGCTAGGCAATGCCGATATGCAGCGACTCAAAATGACGTGTAAGATAGGGCAAGCCGAATGGAGGGCAACAGACGAGAGCGGCCAACTTGTGGAGCTACCCCTAGCCATTGAGCTAGAACATTTCCAGATCGACGAATATCCCCCTAAGCTCATGGTCATAAGCAACGACTCGGGCAAGACGCTTCCAGAGGGCAATCCCCAGCATTTATCCCTAGAGGACAGCTTAGCATCTGGGAAACTACTGGAATGGGAGATACAGGTCACAGCCTCTATCCCGATGGCTGGCTCTATGGTCACGGAGGATACGATACGCTTCGTAGACTTCCACTCTATGGGCGACACATACGCAGCCCACATCGAGGCTACTAATAAACAGACTGGAGAGCGAAAAGCGGGATGGGTCAGTGCAGGTAGTTTCGTTTTCCCCTACAAGCCTCTACGCTTAGACTCGCTTACCAGCCTAGTAATGCCAGAGCGTGAGCCACGCAGATACGCCTCACTTGTCAAAGTCTACACCCAAGAGCAAACAATCACAGAGGGGACTATCGAAGTCAATCGCCCGATCAAGATTTCTGGGTGGAAAATCTATCAGCTTAGCTACGACGAGACCAAAGGACGGTGGAGCGATGTGAGTGTCTTCGAGCTAGTACGTGACCCATGGTTGCCAATCGTGTATGTGGGTATCGGTATGCTGATGCTCGGGGCGATAGGCTTATTCATCAACGCACAAAGAAAAAAAGATAAGGAGGAGGCACTATGATTACTTGGGACTACCTACCATACTTTGGCCTAGGAGCAACTATACTATGGGCTCTAGGCGCATACGGAGCGGCCAAAGAGCGAAGGGCTCTATGGGTGTATGGCTTTACGCTGGCGGGGCTATTGGTCTTTTTGTCTTTCGTCATAGGCATGTGGATATCGCTGGATCGCCCCCCGATGCGTACTATGGGAGAAACACGTCTGTGGTACTCTCTATTCCTCCCTGTGGCAGGTCTAATCACATACGGACGATGGCGGTATAAGTGGATCTTGAGCTTCGGCACCGTACTGTCGTTTGTCTTCATCTGCATCAACATATTCAAGCCAGAGATACACAACAAGACCTTGATGCCAGCCCTGCAGAGCCCGTGGTTTGCCCCGCACGTCATCAGCTATATGTTTGCCTACGCCATGCTTGGAGCAGCCTTCCTGATGGCCATTTACTTGCTCTTCTTCCGCCGAGGTCTGACGCAAGAGCGAGAGATCGACCTAACGGACAATCTCGTCTACGTCGGGCTCTCATTCCTTGGTCTAGGTATGCTCATGGGTGCCGTATGGGCTAAGGAGGCATGGGGGCACTATTGGTCTTGGGACCCAAAGGAAACATGGGCTGCGGTGACGTGGTTCTTTTACCTAATCTACATACACTATCGTTTGGCTAGTCCTCGTGACTACAACAAGGCGCTCGTCCTGCTGCTCATCTCCTTCGTCATGCTCCAGATATGCTGGTGGGGCATCAACTTCTTACCCTCAGCTCAGGGGTCTAGCATTCATACCTATAATATGGAGTAGGTAGTACGAGAGCAGCTATGGCAACCTCAAGGACAGGGTATCGTCAATAGCTGATCTTATCCAAAATACCCGTGAGGTACGCCAAGCAAATACCATAGTTGGTAATAGGCACCTGCTGATTGGAGGCTCGGGCGATGCGTCGTAGAACGTGTGCTCGATTGAACATGCATGCCCCACAGTGGATAATGAGATCATACTGCCCCAAGTCCTCGGGGTAGTCCATACCTGACACGACATCTATCGTCATAGACTGCCCATAGCGCTTGCGCAGGAGGGCTGGGATCTTGGCTCGACCAATATCCTCGCTCGCTGGAGCATGGGTACAAGCCTCTGCAATCAGCACCCGAGATTGGTCTGTAAGCCTCTCAATAGCACGAGCTCCCTCGACAAATAAATCTATATCCCCCTTATAAGCGGCAAAAAGGACGGAGAAGGACGTGAGCAAGCTCCCCTCTGGCTTGAGGGGATAGACCGAGGGAAATGCCTGCGAGTCGGTGATGATGAGTCGGGGAGGCACAGCCAAGCTTGCCAACGAATGTGCAAGCGTGTCGGGCGTACAGCTGACGATCGTACAACCCTTGTCAAGGAGTTCACGTGTGGTCTGGACCTGTGGCAAGATTAGCCGCCCCTTAGGTGCTGACTGATCTTGTGGCATTACCAGCACGACCACATCTCCTCGTTCGGCAAGCCCTCGAGTGATGGTCTGGCTCCCAAAATCCTCTGGGAGCATACGAGGCAGAGCATCTTTGAGCTGGGAAATGCCCTCTCTCGTATGTGCGCTCAAGGCTAGGGCTTGCATATCGGATAGGCCTAGACGAGTACTAAGCTCAGCGAGGAGCACCTCGGGCTGCTCGACTCGGTCAGTCTGGCTAAGGACAACTAGCGTAGCGATCTTACGTCCCTTGAGCTCTTGTAGCCAAGCTCTCTCTAGGCCTAGATCTTCCCCTCGGGCGACCAAAGGAGCTGCAACGAGCAAGAGGGCGATATGAGCCTGCTCCATAGACCTGAGCGATCGACTCACACGCTGCTCCCCTAGTCCACTACCGTCATCATAGCCTGCTGTATCTATAATCACACAAGCCCCCAAATGCGGGAGCTCAATAGCCTTGACCACGGGATCTGTCGTCGTGCCGGGCGTATCCGACACGAGGGCAATATCTTGCCCCGTCCAGCTATTGATCAGAGTACTCTTACCACTATTACATCTACCATAGAGGACGATATGTAGCCTCTCTGCTCTTGGTGTCTGCTGCATCTTACTATTGTTTTGTACCACTTTAAGCGAAGCAAAAATACTCAATTCACCCCATCTATATAGGTGTAGTCGGTAGAGGTTATGCCACACCAATCCCCTGCCCCTTGCTCATCTCTGCTCAGGTCAATAGGGCGCGACCTCTAATATCCCAACGGCTCAAGTTGCTTGTACCACAAGCTCTGCACGGAGTTCGGCTTCGGCTCAAGGTGACACCTACTCGGGTATGCTGTGCTCGATCCTACTACGCTCTGTATACGACTACTCGCCTCGGCATAGCTAGAGCAAACACCGCTCTACTCTCAACGGACACAATCTTTGTATTCTGAGCATTCTGATGCACAGAAAAGGGGCTGTGAACAAAATTTAATTTGCCACAGCCCCTATATTCATTGCGCTACTCTCCTCGCCTTCCTTACATCTCAATGATTGTAGAGGTGGCCCCAGAGAGCTTATGCAAGCTCTAGTCTACGATTACCTTCTGAGTAAATGTACCATAGGTATTGGTTACCTTAACTACATACACGCCCTTGGCTAGTTTGCGGTCCGCAGACTTACCTACAAGGCGACCAGCTAGGTCATAGATAGCGAGCTCCGATACATCGGCATCAACCACGAGATATCCGTCGTGAGCGTAGATACGAGGAGCCTGTGCACCTAGTAGCTGCTCGGCCGAGCCTGAGTTGTTGAAGGCCATAGTCTTGGACGAATATACCTGTCGCTGATTGATCAGAGGAGATGCCATATTCTTGTGAACGAAGAATACGATCTTCATCTTCTCGGTCTTCCACTCGGAGTCGATTTCCACTGCATCGGTTGTGATCTTGAACGAACCATCGGCATTAGGAGTAATCATTTTACCTAGGGCAGGTGTCATGAATACTCTAGCCGCACCGTCGTGAATATATCCAGCTGGTGCACCAGCTTGAGATTTAGCAGTAATACCGTCCTCTGTGATCACAGCTGTCAGATATAGGTTGTCTAGGTCTACATAACCTGTAACGCCCTCTACCTCGAGAGCGACCTTACCGTCTTTCTCTACCTTGGCATAACGGCTAAACTGTACGGGTTCTGGAGAAGCAAGTGCGGCATTAGCTCTCTCTTCCATAGTTTCTAGAGAAGCTAGCTCGGCACCATTGTCCTTAGTTGGGTCAAGGCTTGGGAAACGATTGAACATGAACGCAGGAGCGTACGTACGATTCTGCTTATTGAAAGCGTATGGCAAGAGCTCTATAGACTCATTGACAGTCAAGAAGTCGGTATGATAGCCAGAGTGATGAGCAATGAAGCTGACATCTATACCGAAACCTTGTAGCTGCTGTGTCATCTCCGCAAGAGGCTGATCCACTCTAGGACAGTTGGGGCACTTCTCTGTGGTAAAACGCTCGATAAGCATTGTTGTTCTCTTGGCTTCACCATTAGGTGTAACAACACGATAAGGCAATAGAGGCTGATTGCTGAACCAAGAAGGCTTGCCATTAGCTTTGACGAGCTTAGCAGATGCCAAAGCTATACCACGAGCTACCGTATTGATTTTTAGCTCCACCTCTGCGGTAGAAGCCTTAGCAATGTTTAGCCCTCCTATTTTTTGCTCTACTTCTGGAGATTTGGCACTTCTCTTGGTAGTGAAAGTAAGACTTGTAAGTGGCTTAAACCCTACGTTGCGTACGGTAGCTTTAATCTTGGCTTCTGTATTAGGAGCTAAATCCCCAGATGAAATAAGAGAAAGCTTGGTCACATAAGCAACATTGTCTAGCGCCGATACCTTGTCATCAATCTCAAGGAAAATCATGGCATTACCAAAATTCAGACCAGCTGCATCTAGATCAAGCAAGGCATCTCTACCAACAAGAGGTGTAGCCATATCAAAGAGGCCATTACTGAAAATGATCACATTAGCTCCGGGAGCGGTCTGATCTACTTTATTGTCAAAGGCAAGAGGTCTTGGATCGGCAGCTGCATTGACTTGGTAGCCGATGTAGTACTCTTCATTGTTAGCCATTGTGAATGGCGTACTCAAAGCAACATCATTCCAGCCTTTCTTGACTGCAAGTTTCTCGACATACTTGAGCTGGTTCGTACTAGCAGATAGGACGAAAATAGTACCATCAACTTCTTGACCGCTATTAAAACGAATCTTCTTGAGTTGATTTCCTCCCATCGCTGAGATTTTAATCGCCTCAGCGATAACCATAGGCCGACCAGTACCTACGTATGCAATATCGGCAACATCTGCGTCTGCATAACCGAAATAACGCTCCCCAGCCGCTTGTGTAACAACGGGGATCTTGACATTTTGAGCCTTGAGCTCAAACCCATCAGAGCTATTAACGCTCTGCTTCTGCGCAAAAGCTGCACTAGATGCAAGGAACAGCGCCAGAAAGCTAGTAAAGATTCTCTTCATAATAGCCAAAGAATTAATATTAGTAACTAAAACAGGACAAATATATAAATTAAAACCAACAAACTGCAAATCAAAAACATTAAAAATACACTACAAAAGCGCATCATATACACAAAATCAAAATCCAATCCCTCCTTCCGACCCTACTCCAATAGTGTTAAGGTCTGTAAACGTATCACCTAAGAATTGAATGCAAAGAGCGGAAGAGTATATTAGCCAAACCTGACAAGCAAACAAGATTGATGGGAAGATTTTTGGAGATTGATGGGTTAATCTCCAAGGGTGTGCCCACCAATCCTAGAAGATCGATGGGAAGAAAAATGCAAAATTGAGCCATCAATGCAGGTACTCACCCCAAGAACCAACCACATAACACTGAAAATCAAAACATTAAAAAGAACCTCCACATCAAGCGATCTAGGCCAAACGAGGGCTAAGTGCGCAAACCACCTAGAGGGCAATACGGAGCCTCCTAGGGGGCAAATGCGACGCCTACCCTTATTTGCTCTGTCAATTTGGAACTACTCCATCAACATTCTGAAAACTGGTCTAAAATATAAATCTAGCCATACACAAATACCGCATAGTTTTACCTCCAAAGACATACCATATCAGGGTAAATTTTATCTAAACTTGTATAGGCTCGGAGGGATATTATAGCACTTAGATTATAGGGATAGGGGCTTGTAGGCTGCAAGTATTTACTCGTTTAGGCACAGCGCTCAAGAGAGCTATTGGCTCCCAAACGCCCACCTTGGTCCCTTGCACCCTCAACCCACACAAGGCGATCTAGGGGACATAGCACTAATGTCCCTCCCCCAAGATAAGCTACTAGGGGAAGAAGAGAGATGCACATAAATACAAAAAAGTTTTTTATTCCGTAAAAACCACCTAAATTTGCACACGTGTGCAGGCAGTCTTTCTGATTAGCCTGTTTTTCCTTTGTATTAAGGGCCTAAGAGTCCGTGGAATAGAAAAAACGAAATAAATACAGAACGTATGAAAAGAAGTATCATCGCCCTAGGGATTGGGCTATGTACAGCTTCGATAGGCCACGCCCAGCAAGAGCTAACAGCCGATAGTTGCCGAAAACTAGCCCTCGAGCATAACAAAGAGCTGAGCATCGCCAAGGAGAAAATCGAAGCAGCCCGCAATGAGCGCAAAGCAGCCCTGACCAACTACCTCCCTAGCCTCACGGCTACTGGCTCGTACATGCACAACCAAAAGGAGACGGTACTGCTCAGCCACGAACAGAAGCACAACCTATCAACCCTAGGGACTACCCTAGCTGGCAGGCTGGGGCAAATGGCACACGACCCACGCCTCAAGGGTATCTTGATGAAGCACCCGGAGCTAATGCCCCTACTCGGCCCTGCACAGCAGCTCATCGCAGGGGCATTAGCCCCAGAGCTCAATCAGCTCGGAGCTTCGATCGTCGAGGACTCTCGCACCGATACACGCAACATATATGCAGGAGTGCTTACCCTGACTCAACCTATATATATGGGAGGCAAGATACGTGCATACAACAAAATAACACGCTACGCCGAGGCGCTTGCTCACGAGCAGCAAAAGGCAGATATGGCAGAGGTGATCCTCAGTACCGATCAGGCCTACTGGCAGGTTATCTCTCTGTCCAACAAGAAGAAGTTGGCAGAGGACTACTACAAACTGCTACAAAAACTAGAGCAAGACGTAACGCATCTAGTAGCCGAGGGAGTGGCAACCAAGGCAGATTTACTCTCCGTCAAGGTCAAGGTCAATGAAGCCGAAATGAATCTGGCCAAGGTAGAGGACGGTCTTAGCCTATCACGTATGCTACTCTGCCAGCTGTGTGGCATCAGCCTAGACAGCCAGATACGCCTAGCAGACGAAAATATGGAGGATATTCGCCTCTCCAGCTTCGACACCGAGATCAACGTGCAGACAGCTCTAGCCAATAGATCGGAGCTCAAGAGCCTAAGTCTGGCAACACAGATCTACAAGCAAAAGGTTAATATCGCCCGATCGGAGCATCTCCCATCGCTAGCACTAGTAGGCAACTATATCGTAAGTAACCCCTCGGTTTTCAATGGTTTCCAGAATAAGTTTGACGGTATGTGGAACTTAGGTGTCATGCTCAAAGTGCCACTCTGGCACTGGGGACAAGGCTACTACAAGGTAAGAGCCGCCAAGGCAGAGGCACGCATCGCAGACCTACGCCTCTCGGGCGCTCGAGATAAGATCGAGCTACAGGTAGCTCAATCGGCATCGAAGGTCAAAGAAGCCAACAAGCGCCTAGTTCTAGCCCTAAAGAATATGGAGCGAGCAGAGGAGAACCTACGCTATGCCAATCTTGGCTTCCAAGAGGGTATGATCACCACGAGCAACGTACTCGAGGCTCAGACCGCTTGGCTATCGGCTCACTCAAGCAAGATAGACGCACAAATCGAGGTCAAACTCACGGACGTATATCTACAGAAGGTATTGGGAGTACTATAAACAGAACAGCAACATTGACGAAATAATAGACATAAACATAGTTATGACATCACAGACACAGAGCCGCAACACACTGCTGGCATTCCTATCACTACTAGCTACCATAGCACTTGTAGCACTTGTTGGCTTCTTGATGCTCGGCAAGGAGAGCGACAGTATCCAAGGACAAGCCGAGGTCAATGAGTACAGAGTATCGAGCAAGGTACCGGGGCGTATCCTTGAGTTTCGAGTAGAGGAGGGGCAGCAGGTGCAGGCCGGAGATACACTGGCCATACTTGAGGCCCCAGAGGTACAAGCCAAGATGGAACAAGCCCGAGCTGCTCAGACAGCGGCCGAGGCACAGAATGCCAAAGCCTTGAAGGGCGCACGTAGCGAACAGATACAAGCAGCCTATGAGATGTGGCAGAAAGCCAAGGCCGGCGCCGACATTATGGAGAAGAGCTACCAACGCATCAGCAAACTACACGCCGAGGGAGTCGTAGCGGCACAGAAGCTTGACGAGATCACCGCCCAACGTGATGCAGCACTTGCTACCGAGCGTGCCGCCGAGGCGCAGTACAAGATGGCCTACAATGGAGCCGAGCGAGAGGACAAGCTCGCTGCCTCGGCACTAGTTAGCCGTGCCAAGGGGGCCGTGGCAGAGGTAGAGTCGTACATCAGAGAAACCTATCTCATCGCACAAGCCTCGGGTGAGGTGTCGGAGATCTTCCCCAAAGTCGGCGAGCTCGTCGGTACAGGTGCGCCGATCATGAATATAGCTCAGCTAGAGAAACAGTGGGTAACTTTCAACGTGCGCGAAGATCTGCTCCGAGACCTCAAGATGGGTGCCGAGTTCGATGCCCATATCCCAGCACTGGGGCTGCAAGAAGTGAAACTACGTGTACACTACATCAAGGATCTAGGCAGCTATGCTACTTGGAAGGCAACCAAGACAACGGGTCAGTTTGACCTCAAGACCTTCGAGGTGCGGGCTACTCCTATGCATCAGATCAAGGATCTTCGGCCCGGAATGTCTGTCATCATCAATCGCTAGCAATGTCCACGACCAAGACTCGGAGCTCACTATGGCAGGTTATGCAGCGTGAATGGAGGATTCTCACCTCACGGCCGCTGTATCTATTCTGTATGGTGATCGCTCCGCTATTCTGCTATGTCTTCTTCACCACACTGATGGACGAAGGGCTACCTCAGAATTTGCCAGCAGGCATCGTAGACCTAGACGACACTGCTCTCTCTAGACGTGTGGCACGCAACCTAGATGCGATGCCACAGACCGAAGTCATCGCACACTACGCCAATGTAAGCGAGGCTCGCAGAGCTGTACAGCGAGGGGAGATATACGGCTTTTTCCTCCTGCCAGAGGGACTATCCGCAGAGGCACAGACGCAGAAGCAACCAACGGTATCTTTCTACACCAACTACTCATACCTCATCGCAGGCTCACTGCTCTTCCGAGATATGAAGATGCTTGGAGAATTGACCTCCGGTGCTGCAAGTCGGTCAGTACTCTATGCCAAGGGGGCTAGCGAGGACGAAGCTATGGCATATCTACGCCCGATCGTTATAGATACGCACGCATTAGGCAATCCGTGGCTCAACTACTCGATCTATCTATCCAACATCTTGCTACCAGCAGTGCTATGCCTCTTGATCATGATGGTGACTGTGGCAGGTATTGGTATGGAGATCAAGGGAGGGACGGCTAAGGCTTGGCTCGAGGCGAGCAATGGCTCCATCGCGACAGCCCTCACGGGTAAGCTCCTCCCGCAGACGGCTGTCTTTATGCTCATGGGGATACTCTACAATGTTTACCTATACGGTTATCTAGGCTTTCCCTGCCAGAGTGGCATTGTCCCCATGCTTCTAGCTACCCTATGCCTCATTTTAGCCTCACAAGCCTTGGGTATCGTCATGATTGCGATCTTCCCTACCCTACGCCTTGGCCTCAGTCTGGCTTCGCTATGGGGGGTGATCTCAATATCCATATCTGGTTTTTCGTTTCCTGTGATGGCTATGCCGGGCGCTATTCAGGCCCTCAGCATACTTTTTCCTCTTCGCCATTACTTCCTCATCTATGTAGACGAGGCATTGCATGGCTATGGCTTCGCCTATTCGTGGCCTCACTACGTCGCACTCTTGCTATTCCTTCTGTTGCCACTGCTTATACTTGGGCGACTCAAAACAGCATTACTCCACTATAGATATACGCCATAATGAAAGATAATAGGAACCTATGGCAAAGAGCCGTACAAGGATTGCGAGATCTGCTCCTCGTATTCGTCGCAGAAACCAAGATGACCTACAAGGACATGGGGGTAATGATATTTTTCGTGGTCGTACCTCTGCTCTATCCGTTACTATATAGCTACATCTACAACAACGAAGTAGTTCGGGAAGTGCCAGCCGTCGTGGTCGATGAGTCCCTAAGTGCCACTAGCCGTGACTATCTGCGACGAGTAGATGCTACGCCAGATGTAGAGATCGTGGCTCAATGTGCCGATATGCAAGAGGCACAGCGGAGTCTTCGCAGAGGCGATGCATACGGCATCATCTACGTTCCTCGAGATTTCGATGCACAGCTTGCCTTGGGGCGTCAAGCTACAATCAGCCTCTACTGCGACATGAGCGGCTTGCTGTACTACAAGAGCATCGTATTGGCCAATACCGCCGTATCACTTGAGATGAATAGTGAAATCAAAATAGAGCGAAGCAGCAACACCACCGCCCGTCAGGACGAACTGACCGCTTACCCTATTGCCTACGAAGAAGTACCCATTTTCAACCCCTCGGGTGGTTTTGCCTCATTCCTCCTGCCAGCGGTGCTGATACTGATTATCCAGCAAACTCTGCTGCTCGGTGTAGGCCTCTCGGCAGGGACGGCCAAAGAGCGGAGCAAGCACCACGATCTAGTGCCCATAGACGACCACTACTCTGGGACGCTGAGAGTAGTACTCGGCAAATCTCTGTGCTACTTCCTCGTCTATATGCTTGTTTCATTCTATGTATTGGGGGTAGTACCTCGGATATTTAGCCTGGTACAGATCGGACAAGCAAGCGACCTCTTGCTTTTCGCCTTGCCTTATCTCTTGGCTTGCATCTTCTTTGCTATGGCAGCTTCTGCCCTAGTACGCAACCGAGAAACCTGTATGCTGCTGTTTGTATTCACCTCCGTTCCGCTACTTTTCATCTCTGGTATTTCTTGGCCGGGGGCAGCTATTGCTCCATTCTGGAAGTATGTTTCCTATCTATTCCCATCAACCATGGGGATCAACGGCTTCGTCAAGATGAACAACATGGGCGCAACGCTCTCGGAGGTGGCATTCGAGTTTAAGGCTCTATGGATACAAGCCGGTGTGTACTTCATAGCAACCTGCTGGGTGTACTACATCAACATCTCCCGTAGCCGTAGCAGAGCACTTGAGATGCAGGCAGAGTAATCCACTCGCCCCTACCAACCGTACTGAATATATAAATAAGAGCTACGCCAGAGGTCTTATCTCAACCTCTGGCGTAGCTCTTATTGTATCGTATGAGTTAGGAGATTGCTTTAGCAGCTACAACCGCCACCGCAGCATCCACCACCACTTGTTTCCTCGTCCTTGCTTCCGCAGCCACAGCCACCACCGCAGCCGCCACCAGTTTGTCCACCGAAGAACTTCTCGATCTCCTCGCTAGTCGCTTCGTGTTCCTCTACGATCTTACCGATGAAGTGTAGCGTCTCGCCAGCTAGAGGATGGTTGAAGTCCATAACGACCGTTTCGTCCTTGATCTCCACGACAGTCCCCATCACGGTCTGACCTTCCGGAGTGTAGAGAGGGAGGGTATTGCCCTCTACAACACGTACAGAGTCGAATTCTCCGTCTTCATTGGTAAAGATTTCCTTAGGCAGATCCATGATGTTCTCTTCGCTATGATCGCCATAAGCCTGCTCGCTCGTTAGGACGAAGTCGAAGCTATCGCCTGCGTTAAGGCCGAATAGATTCTTCTCAAACTCTGGGAGCATCATGCCCATACCGTGGATATACTCGAGTGGACGCTCTAGAGTTGCCTCCTCCATGAGCTCACGCTCGTTATCGTCGCCTACGTATAGCTCGTAGGTGCAAGCTACGAACTTGTTTGCTGAAATACTCATTAGGTTAGTTTTCTATTTATAAATAATTATTTGTTGTCGCTCAAAGATAACAAAAAAGGCCTAGTGTTGGTTTTGATGCCTGCGCTCTAGCTCCCTATCAGCGGCTCGTCTTTGCCTCGCTTTCTGGATCTGAACGTCCCGATGGCCTCGTAGTGCCTTCTCTTGAGCACGGCTAGCCTTGTGATGTTTGAAGTAGTTGCGTGTAAATCGCTTATTGAGCCGCTCGAGTCGAACGAGTTTCTCAATAGGGAGGACGGCAGCACACTTCTTGTAGTACACACGTTCTAGCTCTGCCTCACGTACACGATTATCTAGGCTACGCTCAAAGTGCAGGCGCATTTCGTCATCGGTGAGCGTCGTATCTCGGCGATGAATACGGAGCCTTACCTCACGCTCCTCCTGCCATAGCTTGAAGCGCAACTCATCTAGCTCATTGAGTACCTCCATCAGTCCATCGGCCTGCTTGTCATCGAGCGAAAGCTGCTCGACGAGGTAGGCTCTCTTAGCCTTCGCTATCTCCTCTCGGCTGGGTCTTTTGTCGTCCTGAGCCGAGGCGCTGCCTATACACAAGAAGAGGCAGACGGATATGATCCACAGTGTCTGTTTCATTACTTTTCGTTTTTGGTGGTTGATTTTCCGTTAGTCTAGTCGCCCTCAAGGGTGGGTTCGAACTCAAGTTCTCCGAGCGACTCGCTGTAGTCTTGTAGATAGAGCCAATAATCGTCCTCTGTCTGTACTCCTGCGTCTGCCACTTGCTGGGCGACTTGCTCTACTCGAGCCTCGGGGGTAAATGAATTGACTGCCTTGAAGCCGTAGTACAGCCCTACGAAGCTCGCCGCTAGATAGATGATTGGCTTGGCTTTGACCCACCAGCCGACGGGCTGTGCAGGCCTCACCTCTTGCTCTGGCAGAGCAGCCATAATCTGCTGCGCCAGACCATCTAGATATCCGTCTGGGGTAGTGTAGTGCTTTTGAGAGGCTTTGGCCTCGGGCAGATCGTACTGCCTATGACTTTGTTCTTTTATATCCATTACTCTTGTGCTCAATGCTGCTATTGGGTTTGTAGTAGGATAGACAACCTAGACGAAGCAAGGTTTAACCAACTAACTACAAAGCTAAAGATCCTCCCTCGATAGCATCTCAGCTATCTTGCGACTGGCGTGATGATACGAGGCCTTGAGTGCGCCTTGGCTCGTACCCGTAATCCTAGCGATCTCCTCGTAAGGCATCTCATCGTAGTAGCGTAAGCGAAAGACCAGTTGCTGCTTCTCTGGCAAGCTCACCAAAGCCCTCTGGAAGGCTTGCTCATACTCGTCGCCATCGAAGTAAGGATCGGCCTGTAGGCGAGCCATAAGGAAGCGAGCCCGCTCCTCATCGCTTAGATCGACGAAGCACTCACCCTCTCGGTTCTGCTTCTTGAGGAAGTTAAGCGCCTCATAGTGCGCAATGCGGTAGAGCCATGTAGACACTTTGGCATCTCCACGGAACCCGTCTATCGCCTCCCAAGCCTTGAAAAAAGTGTTCTGCACCAAATCATTGGCATCCTCATGACTATAAACCATACGCCTGAGTTGCCAGTAGATCTGCTGGCTATACATCTGTACTATCATAGAGAATGCTTGCCGCCTAGTATCTAGATCAGCAAGCATCTCCTGTAGTTGCTCTTCACTCACCAGAGGTTGTTTCATCGCAAGGAGCAGATTTACTTGACTTACTTATACTATGGACGATACCTCCCGCCTCATCTACGCTCAACTCTAGTACATCGCCATAAGTAGCTCCGCCATCTAAGATGAGGTCGGTCAGCTTGTCCTCTACCTCCTGCTGTATGATGCGGCGCAGTGGCCTAGCTCCATACTCGGGTTGATAACCAAGTCTACCGAGCGCATCGAGGGCTGCTTCGTCAGCTCTCACATCATAGCCCGCATGAATGAGGCGCTTGCGCACCTTGTCGAGCTCAAGCTGGACGATCTGACGAATGGCAGCCTTGTCAAGTGCCGAGAACTCAATAATATCGTCCAAGCGATTGAGAAACTCTGGGCTGAAGGTCTTGCTAAGCGCCTTGCGCATAATATCGCCAGAGCGGTTGGTCGAGGCGTGTTCGTCTTGATACCCTATAGCACGGCCGAAAGCTCTAGCCTCACGAGAGCCGGCGTTGGAGGTAATAAGGACTACCGTATTGCGGAAGTCTATCTTACGCCCCTCGTTGTCGGTAAGGACACCCTCGTCCATCACTTGTAGCAATAGATTGAAAACATCTGGGTGAGCCTTCTCAATCTCATCAAAAAGCACCACCGAGTAGGGGCGACGGCGTACTTGCTCGGTGAGCTGACCACCCTCGTCATAGCCGACATAGCCGGGAGGCGCCCCCACCAAACGGCTAGCGGCGAACTTCTCCATATACTCGCTCATATCCACACGTATCATCGCTTCGCTCGAACCGAATAGCTCCTCGCTAAGCTTTTTGGCCAGATAGGTCTTACCCACTCCAGTAGGGCCAAGGAGCAGGAAGCTACCAATAGGGCGATGCTCATCTCTTAGCCCCAGACGGCTACGTCTGATAGCCTTACTAAGTTTGGCAATGGCTACATCTTGCCCCACGACACTGGCCTTGAGCTTCTGCTCTAGTGTCCTCAGACGCTCTAGCTCGCCACCACTCACACGCTCTGCTGGGATACCTGTCATCGTAGACACGACGCTGGCGATATGCTCGCCCGTCACATCGGTCTGCATCTGGGAGAGCTCTCGTCGCCACTGATCTCGTGCAGCCTCGATAGCCACCTCCAGCTCACGCTCTCGATTGCGGTAGCTAGCGGCGAGCTCAAACTTCTGCTCTCGTATAGCCTCTAGCTTGCTCTCTATGGCTTGCTTCTTGGACTGCTCCAGCTGCTCTAGTTCACTATTGGGAGGCAGTATCGTCTGGCTTAGCTTTGCCCCTGCCTCGTCCATCAGGTCGATTGCCTTGTCGGGGAAGGCCCTATCTGTCAGATAGCGCTGCGCCAAGTCTACCATTACCTCCAGCGCCTCATCGGTATAGTGCACTCCGTGGTGCTCCTCGTACCGAGGACGTAGCTGTTTGAGTATCTCGAGTGTCTCGGTAGCAGTATTGGGCTCCACGATCAGCTTCTGGAATCGTCGCTCCATAGCCCCATCTTTCTCTATATGCTTGCGGTACTCTCCTAGGGTAGTGGCGCCGATGCACTGGATCTCGCCACGAGAGAGGGCGGGCTTGAGCATATTGGCAGCGTCCATAGTACCGCCACCACCACCAGCCCCCATCATCGTATGGATCTCGTCAATAAACAAGATGATCTCGGGGTGAGCCTCCAGCTCCTTCATCATTGCTTTGAGGCGCTCTTCAAACTGACCACGATACTTGGTGCCAGCGAGCATGGCGGCCAAATCCAGCTCTAGGATACGGCGGCCGAGGAGCTTAGTTGGTACAGCTCTAGCGATGATGCGCTGGGCCAGTCCCTCCACAAGGCTCGTCTTACCCACACCGGGCTCACCAATCAGAGCGGGATTGCTCTTCTTGCGCCGAGAGAGGATCTGCACCATACGCTCGATCTCGGCTGTACGACCAACTACGGGGTCTAGCTTGCCTGCCTCTGCGAGAGCCGTCAGATCTCGACTAAAGGAGTTGAGCGTAGGGGTATCTCCGCCTCGCCTCTTGCCCTTGCTCGGCGCCTCGGGTGCCGAGGTCGCAGACGACACCTCCCTACCCTCGCCCTCTTGATCGTCTTCGTCCTCGTCGAAGTCGTCTTGATCGAAGCGCATAATAGGGGCTAGTAGACTCTGTATATCGATAGACTTGGACATAAACACCTCATTGAGATAGCTGTGCTTGTCCGTCCTAAGGACTGCCAACAACAAGTGCAAGGGACTGACAGCCTGCTCACTAAGCTCTTGACTTAGGCGAGTAGATAGAGCAATCGCTCGGCGTGAGAGCTGGCTCAGAGAGGGCTCCTGCTCCCAATGCCCATTGGCCTCATCGTCAGCCTCGAGCCTATGGCTGATCTTGCCGAGCAAATCCTCCAAATCCAGCCCACTATCTCTGAGTAGACTGGCGCCTCGATTTTGCCCCTGCTTGAGGATCCCCCAAACAAGCAAGTCGGGATTAATCTCCTCTCGCCCGAGCCGTCGAGCCTCTGCGTATGTGAGCTCTAGAGCTAGACGGAGGGTGTTTGTATAGTTGTATGTCATCTTTTACGTCGAAACTTATCTATTTATTGTCACGCATGATCTGCGTATAACTCTTATCAAAAACCATACCAAACAGTCGAGGGTTTGCCTCTACAACGCTTTAGAGTACCGAAACATTGCCTTATCTTATCCGATATACTCCCTCTTTGCTACATGGTAGAGGTCCACGCAACCGAGTGAACATCATGATGGTTTGCCCCTGCAATTTACACATTATGATGACGAGTTGGGCGATACCGCCAAATTTATATTTTCGTTCACTTTTCAGAATGTTTATGGGGAAACACTGGAGGTAGCTGCCCAAAAGTAGAGACCTCGTATTTGCCTCCTAGCAGGCTCTAGGCTGCGTCCAACCTCTTTTTGGGGATCTCCTACTAGTGGCATGAAAATCTTCACCTAAAACAAGCCAAAGACAAACCACTAATTATCAACAATATAAAACATAAGAGTGCTACACTTCTAGACTTTCGTGTCGCCATAGCCTGATTTTCTTCCCATCAATCTCGGGGTATTGTAGGACACATCATAGCGGATTATCCCACCAATCCGAAAAAATGTTCCCATCAATTTGATTGCAAGACTGGACAGTTTCCCTCAATGCCCCCGAATCTCGGCCCAAATTCGAGGGAAAATCATTTACAGTCCTTAACACAAAAAGTGCAAAGATCACTCCGCAAATACACCGAGCTTGTGATGGCGCTATGGGCTGCCTGCCACTGCCAAGGCGAAACGCATGTACAAAGCATACATATCCACCCTACATACAGCGATGCCACACGATAGAACTAACTAAGATATAAGAACCTACCTTCTCGAACACTTAAATCATAAATCAAAGAAAACAATTACATTTGTAGAGCGACTAACAATATAACGACAACAATCGATTGGCTCTCTAAAAATCCCTTAGCCTAGGCGCAAGCGCAACCCTTAGATAGACTGTACACCTTTCGATCAAGCAAAAGAAGAACCCTCTACGACAAACAGAATAGGGTTTCCTCCTCGTCGCATAGACTATTATGAGGGAGAGGTTGCATTTTTCATATCAAGGGCAATAGAATACTCACTCATATAATATCAAATATCCCAAGATCTATGAACGAACAATTACTACGGCTAAGCCGAACGCAGGCTTTGCAACTCCTATGGCAGGGCTGGAAATTGCTTCTATGCCTACTCGTATTGACGAATCTAAATGCTTTAGCCCAATCCAACGAGCACGAATACAGCGTGCTAACTTTTGACAGCCCAATAGACTCGGAGGTTGCCATTCGTCTTGGTACCGGACCGGGATCACGCAAGCCCGTTTTCGAGGGAGCAGAGTTAGTCAGACAAGAAGAAGGCGCCATAGGTACCAATCCATGGTTTTATCTACGCCTCAAAGATCGCAAGATCCGTATTTACCGAACGTACAGTCTTGGCATTGAAAATGTCGAGTCCCTAGTCGGCCTCGATGTATCCAACAGCCCTAACATGGTTTCTTTGACTATCACCAATGCCCCTAGACTAAACCAAGTACTCGATCTATCTAGCAATAATAAGCTATCTGTCATATCTCTTAGTCAAGTTGGGATTACGGGACTTAATCTCAGTCCCAACTCCCCTCTTATTTCACTAAACCTACAAAATATCTCCTTACCATCTTTGGACGTTGCCAGCCAGAATGAGCTTTTTATGATCGACCTAGAAGGAGTGAAATTGCCTCGTCTAGAGGTCGCCGATTTAGCTAAACTATCCGTCATCAAGTGTTCGCAGAGCGAGATTGGGAGCCTGAGTCTAAGGCGTTGCCCAAAGTTGAGGGAGGTAGAGGTGCCCAATATAGGATTAACGCAGTTTGAGGTAGAAGAAACACCCGAATTATGGCGTTTGGAGCTCAACAACAATAAATTGAGCAGCCTTGATATGAGCCGAGTCAACAATACAGGGGACTATGGAATAAGATTGAATGCCAGCCACAACCAATTGACCCGTTTCACAGCAGGATCTATAAGATACAAAACGCTAGTGATAACAAACAACCAGCTAGCTGCATTAGATCTATCCACAACCTCGGCAGCAAAATTTATATCCGCTCATATCAATAAGCTAAATGAGGTTAAGCTCAACCCCAACAGCAGCATCTACTCGGCATCTTTTATCTTCAACAGCCTCAGTCTAGATGCCATGACTAGATTTATTGGGAGCTTACCACGCTACACCCCGGGCAGTGATATAAATGACTTCGACCACGAAACGAATGGACGCATCTATATAAGAGCTACAATAGAACCAATCCCCGAAGGCAATCGGATTAGCAAGTCGCTTGTAAAGCAAGCTAAGGACAAGGGTTGGATTATCGGTTTTTATGGAGAAAATGGCTTCCAAGACAACTACGAGGGCGACCCAGAAGAAGTCGTGTTCTACACGATCACAACTGAGTTTGATCGCAGCGAAGGGCAGATTAGGTTGTCTGTTACAGACCCTACTCATGTTCGAGCAAACACAGAGGTAAGCGTTACCGTAGAGCCCAATACGGGTTATGAACTCGCGACACTCACAGCCAATGGCAAGGATATTGCACAGAGCCGCAAATTCACTGTACAAGGCGATACCAAAGTCGTGGCTACCTTCCGCAAAAAGCCCGTTGAGATCAAACGCTATCCAGTGACACTAGAGCAGGGAGAGGGCGGACGCATCAGGATCAAGGGCATGTCACCCGAGGACCTAAAAGCCGTAGAGGAAGGTACCGAACTCACTGTTTCCATAGCAAGGCAAGAGGGCTACGACTTGGCAACCCTTACAGCCAATGGCGTAGACATAATGGCTAACCGCAAGTTCGTCGTACGAGAAGCTACGGTTGTCAAGGCAACCTTCAGAAAGCGCACATATAAGATTACTCTTGAGCAGGGAGAGGGCGGTACCATCTCTATTGAAGGCAAGAGCACCGAAGACCTCAACGCAGTAGAGGACGGCACCGAGCTCACCGTACTGGTGGCACCAAAGGAGGGCTACGAGCTAGAGAGGCTTACAGCCAGCGGCAAAGACATCACGGAGAGCAAGCGATTCCGAGTAGAAGCGCATACCACGGTACGAGCCATATTCCGCAAAAAGCCCGTTGAGATCAAGCGCTATCCAGTGACACTAGAGCAGGGAGAGGGTGGACGCATCAGGATCAAGGGTATGTCACCCGAGGACCTAAAAGCCGTAAAGGAAGGTACTGAGCTTACTGTTTCCATAGCAAGGCAAGAGGGCTACGACTTGGCAACCCTTACAGCCAATGGCGTAGACATAATGGCTAACCGCAAGTTCGTCGTACGAGAAGCTACGGTTGTCAAGGCAACCTTCAGAAAGCGCACATATAAGATTACTCTCGAGCAGGGAGAGGGCGGTACCATCTCTATTGAAGGCAAAAGCACCGAAGACCTCAACGCAGTAGAGGACGGCACCGAGCTCACCGTACTGGTGGCACCAAAGGAGGGCTACGAGCTAGAGAGGCTCACGGCCAGCGGCAAAGACATCACGGAGAGCAAGCGATTCCGAGCAGAAGCGCATACCACGGTACGAGCCACATTCCGCAAAAAGCCCGTTGAGATCAAACGCTATCCAGTGACACTAGAGCAGGGAGAGGGCGGACGCATCAGGATCAAGGGTATGTCACCCGAGGACCTAAAAGCCGTAGAGGAAGGTACTGAGCTTACTGTTTCCATAGCAAGACAAGAGGGCTACGACTTGGCAACCCTTACAGCCAATGACGTAGATATAATGGCTAACCGCAAGTTCGTCGTACGAGAAGCTACGGTTGTCAAGGCAACCTTCAGAAAGCGCACATATAAGATTACTCTCGAGCAGGGAGAGGGCNGTACGAGAAGCTACGGTTGTCAAGGCAACCTTCAGAAAGCGCACATATAAGATTACTCTCGAGCAGGGAGAGGGCGGTACCATCTCTATTGAAGGCAAGAGCACCGAAGACCTCAACGCAGTAGAGGACGGCACCGAGCTCATCGTACTGGTGGCACCAAAGGAGGGCTACGAGCTAGAGAGGCTTACAGCCAGCGGCAAAGACATCACGGAGAGCAAGCGATTCCGAGCAGAAGCGCATACTACGGTACGAGCCACATTCCGCAAAAAGGTCTTCCGAGTGAGCCACCGAGTAGAGGGCAAGGGCTCAATTACTTTCACGGGAGCGAATAATCTCTCTGCTGTCCCCTACGGCACAGAGCTGCAAGTAGTGACAGCAAATGGCGAGGGGCATGAACTGACCTCACTCACCGCTGGTGGCGAAGATATTTTGCAGACTAAACGCATTACCGTCAAGAGCAGCATCGAGGTCGTCGGCATCTTCACGAAGAAAGTCTATGTGGTGACTCTGCCCGAGGTGGAACATGCCACGGTACGTATCAAGGGTAATCACGACCTAAATCGGGTGCCTTACGAAACAGAACTAGAGCTAGAGGTGAAGCCAGAGAGAGGGTATATCGTCGAGGAAGTAAAAGTCAATGGTAATATTATTGTGGCACCCTACAAGTTTGTCGTCAAGGGTGACATCAAGATTGAGGTGCGCATCAAGCAAGACACTGCCATCGGCATGGTCAGTCGCTCCTCATTGCGCATCTATCCCAATCCCGCCTCTACATATATCATAATAGGAGGTAATGCAGATACAGCCAAGCAGGTTCGCCTGCTCAATCTGGTAGGGCGTGTAGTCCTAGAGGCCAGGACAGGTGCAAACAAGCGCATAGATGTGTCGCATCTAGAGCGTGGTATCTACTTGCTCCTAGTGGACGGCATGGCGCATAGGGTAGTACTGCGCTAGGGTAATCTATCATACTTATGTAAACTGATGATATGCTAGAATAAGCATTCTGGCACACTTTATAGGGGCTGCTGCAAAGACAAATCCTGCAACAGCCCCTTAATCTTGAATGAATCCAACAGAGCGATCCATCTCGACAGATATGTGCTTGCTCAAATGCGACATATATAATACATTTGTGCATATTGCTGCATAGGCCCCTAGGTCCACGCAGGTACAGATACACTCTTGCTAAATGAAGATATTACATATACTACCAATCCTATGTAGCTTGGTATGGGCAACTAGCTGCAAACCCAAGCCCAAGATGCCTAGGCTAAGTCTATCACTCGTAGCAGCAGACTCAACGGATACAATGGCACGCCTCTCCTTTTGGGGGAGGAATACAGAGCGAGAGGATAGCCTCTACTTTTACTCAGCCGACTCGATCGAGCTGTATCCCGACACTACGGGGATTATGCACCTCGTGGTTGCTCATGCTGGCGACCGACTAGCCCAATACTACAAGCTCAGCCAAGGGCAATGGAGCGCTACGGCACCCGAAACCTACACCCCAGAGCAAACACCGCAAGAAGTGTTGCCTATCTCTGGTATAGATACCAAAGGCAAGAGCCATGACATAGCCGAGCTCATCAAGAGGCGCTATGCAGTACTAGTCTTTAGCTCACTAGACCTGCGCACGCACAGCAAAGCCGAGCGAGATAGCCTACGTAAACAATATGGGGGCGATAGCCTACAACTTATATATATGATGCTCTCTCTCTCGGACAGTGCCAGCCTAGCACGTATCAAGCGGGACACGCTTTCCGGGATTGTCTACTCGGACAGCCTCTCCCTAGTGACACAGATGCGCAAGGCCTATGGGATAGATCGAGCTACCTCTCCCAAACTATTCCTAATTGATAGCCTAGGCAAAGTCAGCGCTCTATAGATCCCCCCCCCAGCTTAACCTACTCTACCACAAACTATGCTAGTCAAAACATACGCTGCTGCCCTGCAGAGCATCAACGCCCGTACGGTCACCATAGAGGTGAGCTGTACACCCGGATCATATTTCCAACTAGTGGGGCTACCAGATGCCGCTATCAAAGAGAGCCAAGATCGTATCATCTCGGCCATACAGAGCTGTGGCTACAGATATCCCGGTCGACGTATCGTCATCAATATGAGCCCAGCCGACCTACGCAAAGAAGGCTCGGCATACGACCTACCTCTAGCCATAGGCATACTGGCAGCCGATGAGCAAATACCATCGGAGCCACTCGAGCGCCTGATGATCATGGGCGAGTTATCTCTCGATGGCTCACTCCGACCCATACGAGGGGCACTCCCTATCGCCATACAAGCACGTAGCGAGGGTTACGAGGGGTTGATACTTCCCAAAAGCAACGCCCAAGAGGCCGCTGTGGTCAATCAGCTCAAGGTCTACGGAGCAGACAATCTAAGCGAGGTCATAGCCATGCTCTGCGGTCGGCAAGACATCATGCCGACCGAGGTCGATACACGAGGGGAGTTTTATCGTAACCAGCGAGCCTATCCATTCGATTTCAACGAGGTCAAGGGGCAAGAAAACGTCAAACGTGCCTTGGAGGTTGCTGCAGCGGGTGGACACAACCTGCTCATGGTAGGTGCCCCCGGTAGTGGCAAGTCGATGATGGCCAAACGACTACCCAGCATCCTACCTCCTTTCTCTCTAAGCGAATCGTTAGAAACGACCAAGATCTATTCGGTAGCGGGGAAACTAGGTAAGGACATTACGCTAATGACGGTGCGCCCCTTCCGAGCTCCACACCATTCCATATCGCCCGCCGCTCTAGTCGGAGGCGGAAGCAACCCTCAGCCCGGAGAGATTAGCCTAGCCCACAATGGGGTGCTATTCCTCGACGAGTTGCCAGAGTTTAGCCGCAACGTGCTAGAGGTAATGCGCCAACCCTTGGAGGAGCGCATGGTTACGGTAGCACGTGCTCGCTTCTCGGTCGATTACCCTGCGAGTTTTATGCTTATCGCTGCTATGAATCCCTGCCCATGCGGCTACTACAACCACCCAACTAGAGCTTGTGAGTGTACCCCACAGCAGGTACAGAAGTACCTAGGGCGTGTATCAGGTCCGCTGCTAGACCGAGTAGATATCCAAGTCGAGATCTTTCCGGTTCCCTTTGAGAAGCTCTCGGATCAAACTATGGGTGAGAGTAGTCACGAGATTTGCCAGAGGGTTATTCGAGCTAGGGAAATCCAAAATCAGCGCTTTGCACAGTGCCCCGAGGTACACTGTAACGCTCAAATGACACCCAAGTTGATGCAGCTCTATGCCAAACCCGACAAAGCGGGGCTCGCACGGCTCAAAGTCGCCATGGAGCGCCTAAACTTATCGGCAAGAGCCTACGACCGTATCCTCAAGGTAGCACGCACAATTGCCGATCTAGCAGGAAAAGAACTGATAGATCAGTCAGATATCGGTGAGGCGATCCAGTACCGCAGCCTTGATAAAGCAAGTTGGGGTACGCAAACGGCCAAAAGTCCGGTCTGATTTATTAACTTTGTAGCATACAACATCAATTACTAAAAATATAGAGACATCGCTATGGATCTAATTCAAGACATTATCGACCGTGCGAAGGCTAATCCCCAGCACATCGTATTCCCAGAAGGGACAGAGGAGCGTACACTCAAGGCAGCAGATAGGCTGCTCAGAGATGGTGTAGTGAAGCTAACTCTCATCGGGGACCCCTACTCAATACGTGCTAGAGCACACGACCTAGGACTAAAGCACATCGGCAAGGCAAACCTGCTCGACCCCAAAAACCATGAGAAGAAGCAAGAGTACATCAACCTACTTATGGAGCTACGCAAAAGCAAGGGCATGACAGAGGAGCAGGCGTCGATCCTTGTCGAGGATCCTCTATATCTTGGGTGCTTGATGATCAAAGCTGGAGATGCAGACGGTGAGCTCGCAGGAGCAATCAATGCCACTGGCGATGTCCTACGCCCTGCACTACAGATTGTTAAGACTATGCCCGGTATGAGCTGCGTCAGTGGTGTGTTCTTGATGTTCCTACCAACGGAGGAGTACGGGCACAATGGCCTAATGCTTTTCGCAGACTGCGCAGTAATGCCCAACCCCACAGCTCCAGAGCTAGCTCAGATCGCCGTTGCCTCGGCTCAATCTGCGCATGCTATTGCAGGTGTGGAGCCACGTGTGGCTATGCTTAGCTTCTCAACCAAGGGCAGTGCCAAGCACGAGATGGTGGACAAAGTCGTGGAGGCTACACGCCTTGCCAAGGAGATGGCTCCCGATCTACAGATCGATGGGGAGCTACAAGCCGATGCTGCACTCGTAGCCAAGGTTGCTGCCCTCAAGGCTCCAGACAGCACTGTAGCAGGTCAAGCAAATGTGTTGGTATTCCCTACTCTGGAAGTAGGCAACATCTCCTACAAGCTCGTACAACGCCTTGGCGGTGCAGAGGCCGTAGGTCCTATCCTGCAGGGTATGGCAGCCCCAGTCAATGACCTCAGCCGCGGCTGCTCGGTAGACGATATATATAAGATGGCTGCCATTACAGCCAATCAGGCCATTGCGATGAAGCACTAAACCGATCTTCTGGCTCACTGCAAACCGATAGACATTACATTCGTTATGAAAATACTAGTTCTAAACTGTGGTAGCTCATCACTCAAATACTCCTTGATCGAGCTACCAGAGTATCGTGTCATCACCTCTGGTATCGAGGAGCGTGTAGGCACCGCCGAGTCTTTTATCAAGTTTACTACCCCCGCTGGCAAAAAGATTGTCGAGAGCGTTTACATTCCCGACCATACTAGAGGCGTAGAAATCATTCTAGATGTCCTAACACGCCCAGAGGTTGGACACATTGCTTCTCTCAGCGAGATTGAGGCTGTTGGTCATCGGTTGGTTCACGGGGGCGAGCGCATTGCCTCTAGTGTACTGATTGACGAAACTGTCGTAGAGACCCTCAGAGAGAACATTCCTCTAGCCCCTCTACACAATCCTGCCAACATCATGGGTATAGGAGCTGCCAAAGCTGTGCTCGGTCAGGTACCTCATGTGGGGGTATTCGATACGGCATTCCACCAAACGATGCCTAAGCACGCCTACATGTACGCACTACCCTACGCCCTATATGAGAAGTACGGTCTGCGTCGCTACGGCTTCCATGGCACTAGCCACGACTACGTGAGCCATGAGGCAGCCAAGATGCTTGGCGTCAAATACGATGAGGTCAAAATCGTTACAGCACACGTGGGTAGCGGCGCCTCTATATCTGCTATCGACTGTGGCAAATGTATTGACACCTCTATGGGTATGACTCCAGCCGAAGGACTAGTCATGGGGACTCGTGCTGGCGATATAGACTCAGGGGTCATTGAGTTCCTTTTGAGCAAGCAGGACTTCGACAATGCCGAGATCCAAGAGTATATCCAAGACAAAGCCGAGCGTGACACACGCACTAGTCTGAAGCCCGAAGATGTAAGCTTCCTGCTCAACAAGCGTAGCGGACTATACGGCATCGCTTGCATCGGCAGCTCGGATATGCGTGACATCGATAGCGCAGCAGAGAAGGGTAACGAGCATGCTAAACTCGCAGCCGATATGCTCGGCTACAGAGTAAAGAAATATATCGGAGCCTATGCGGCAGCACTAGGAGGTCTAGACATTTTAGTTTTCACCGCAGGTGTTGGAGAGAATCGCTCAGAGCTACGTACAGATGCTTGCGCTGGACTAGAATATATGGGTGTGAAGATAGACGAATCGCTCAATCATTCGCTTGCACGTGGCAAAGCCGGTGTGATCAGCAGCCCAGATAGCAGAGTCAAGGTGGTAGTTATCCCAACTGACGAGGAATACATGATCGCAAAGGACACCTACGACATCGTAACCAAGAGCAAGTAATAACTCACTAGAGCTATAGTATAGGAGGCGAAGATCTTCATCGGTCTTCGCCTCTGTCAATACTCGGCACCTCGCCATCTAAACTGAACAAGACGCCAGCAGCACAAATAAAGTCGATAAGGAAATATGGTTATTGGTCATAACATAGTCGAGAATAGAATCGTCCCACATCTGCAATCTATGGCCTGTGACAGCATCTACCTACTCATTGATGCGCAAGTAGATAATCTGCATGGAGAGGCTCTAGCCCCCCTAAAAGAACTCACAACCACAGAAAGACACCTCAGCCTAGCCTCTGGAGAGGCGAATAAGCACATCGACAGCGTGCAGCTCATATGGCAATGGCTGATGCACTCGAGAGCATCTAGACGATCGGTACTAGTCATCGTGGGAGGGGGGACACTCACAGATATGGGGGGCTTCGCAGCCGCCACCTATATGCGAGGTATC
Organism: Porphyromonas sp. COT-290 OH860; assembly: GCF_000768935.1. Lineage (NCBI taxonomy): Bacteria > Pseudomonadati > Bacteroidota > Bacteroidia > Bacteroidales > Porphyromonadaceae > Porphyromonas > Porphyromonas sp. COT-290 OH860. The sequence goes on from NZ_JRAR01000019.1 coordinate 51,408, forward strand.
CGTACGGTAAATATCCCAACCACCCTACTAGGTATGGTTGATGCCTCAGTAGGGGGCAAGACAGCCATTGACTTCGGAGGAATCAAAAACCTTGTTGGAGCTTTCCACGAACCCGAAGCCGTATTCCTTGATATTGCTTTCCTAGACACTCTGCCCCTAGATGAACTGTATTCTGGGTATGCCGAGTTAATTAAAACAGCTCTACTGGATAGCAAAGAGTTTTGGCGAGAAATTCTGCGAATCCAAGACCCTCAACACATCGAGATAGAGGGTTGGATTAGGCTAATCGAGCAGGCAGTAGCCTACAAGAAACGTATCGTCGAGGCTGACCCAACCGAGCAGGACCTACGCCGTGTACTCAATCTAGGCCATACAGTAGGCCATGCCCTAGAGGCACTCAGCCACAGCTCGGACAAACACCGCACCCTCCTGCACGGAGAAGCCATCATCGTGGGTATGATTGTTGAGATCTATGCTGGAGTTGTGCAGGCAGGTGCAGATAGAGATATTCTTAGACAGCTACATACGCTTTGCAGAGAGCTATATTCCCCCTTCCACTACACATGTAAGGACTACCCAGAGATCATCCGCCTAATGCGTAGCGACAAAAAGAATCGCCAAGACGAAATCGTGGCTATTGGACTTAGGAGAGTAGGAGAACCTATTACACTTAACCTCTCTGACCCAGATATTATCAAAGACGCACTGGATTTTTATCGAGAGAGTTTTGGCAATTAGACAAATTTATTCTACTTTTGCAATGCAATTGAGCGGGATGTAGCTCAGCCCGGTTAGAGTACACGTCTGGGGGGCGTGTGGTCGCTGGTTCGAATCCAGTCATCCCGACAAAGCGAGGGGGTGTGTCTGAAAAATGACACGCCCCCTTTCCTTTATTGCGTAGATAGTAGAGATTCAGCAGACAAATCTCTAACTTTGCATCTACTATTCATAGCCAACCGCAATACATCACTTATAGCACAGATGAACAAGACAGACTTTAAGCTCGTCTATATGGCGACTGCAGACTTTGCCCTACCATCATTGCAGGCACTGGTCGAGGGAGGATACAATGTTAGGGCTGTCGTCACCATGCCAGATAAACCGGCAGGCCGAGGCATGAAGTTGCAAGAGAGCAATATCAAACGTTACGCACAGAGCGTAGGGATCGAGGTCCTACAACCAGTGAAGCTCAAGGACGAGATCTTTGTCAATAGACTACGAGAGATTGCTCCTGATCTAGGAATAGTCGTAGCCTTCCGTATGCTTCCAGAAATCGTATGGAGCCTACCACGCTTAGGCACTATCAACCTGCACGGCTCACTACTCCCTCGCTATCGAGGCGCAGCCCCCATACATTGGGCTGTCATCAACGGTGATACACAGACAGGGGTCACAACCTTTAGACTCAAGCATGAGCTGGACACGGGGGATATCATCTTACAGACACGCATGCCCATCGCACCCGATGAAACCACAGGACAAGTACACGACCGCATGATGTACCTTGGAGCCAAGACTCTACTCAAGACTGTAGACCTATTCCTTGAAACAGAACCCAGTGTGACAGCTCAGAAAACTATGGACGAGCCCCCAACAGAGGCACCTAAACTCACCAAAGAGAATACTAAAGTAAATTGGAAGCAACCAGCACGAGAGCTCTATAACTTCGTAAGAGGTCTTTACCCCTACCCCTGTGCATGGACTGAGCTTCGGCTCCCGCTACTTGACGAGGCCATAACTTACAAGCTACACGCCTGTGAGGTAATTGAGCCTACAGCTGATCATCTAGGCAAAGCAGTGGGAGAAGTCGTAATCATAGGTAAGAAACACCTAGACGTTGTCTGTGGAGAGGGTGTGCTACGCATCACACAGCTACAGCCGGCAGGTAAGAAATCAATGCCCACGTCCGCATATCTCAACGGACTTAGGTAAAAGCTCACCTTAACAAACTGTTTACTATATTTGCCAAGGAATCAAAACATAACTAAATGGATCTTCACGCAAAAGTTTTATCTCCCTCGGAGCTTACCCGATCGTCTAACGAAGCCCTCTTACTAGTAACCTTTGGGAGCACATACCCCGGGCCACATCGTACCTTCGCCCGTATCCGCAAGTATTTTGCCGATGCCTTCCCCCATCGAGATATTTTTATGGCCTTTACTTCTGGTATGTGTATGAAACGCTGGTTCCAGAAGAGCGGCGAGCAATATTACCCTGCCGACAAATGGCTTTATGCCATCGGAGCAGCAGGATACAAGCACGTCAGTATCCAGAGTCTGCACATCATTCCCGGGCTAGAGTATTCATTTATATATGATCGGTACCTTCCTCCTTTTTCGGCTAAGTACCCAGATATATCTGTGGTAGTTGGGGAGCCTCTCCTATACGACAATGAGGATATCAGATCGGTAGGGGACGTTCTATATACAGCTTTTGCCAATCGGCTAAGCAAAGGAGAGGGATTAGTACTTATGGGGCATGGCAACCACACGGATAAATTCCCCATAGCCAATAGTAAGTACAAAGAGCTCAACGCCTATCTGCAATCACTTGACCCCAAAATCGTGATTGGGACTGTGGACTACGAATCCATGCTGTACGAGCATGTATCGGAGCACCTACACCAACATTGCCCGCCACCTGCGACTATCAACTTCTTACCTCTGATGTCTGTGGCTGGCGACCATGCGCTCAATGACATGGTAGGTGAATGGGAGGAAGACGAGCCTCTGGAAGAGCAGAGCTGGCGTAGCCGTCTGCTACACGAGGGGTTCTGCGCAGAAGAAGAAAATAGCCATATGCACGGACTTGGCGACTATGATGAGATTTGCCAAATCTGGGTAAACCACCTGCTGAGAGCCGAGGCGAGAGATAGGCATCAACTAAGCAATCAAACTCAATAACGAAACCGCTATGCTACGTAAACTATATCTAATTGTACTCGTACTGACGCTAACCATTAGCCCAAGCCATGCGATGCATATCATGGAAGGATACCTACCTCTAGGCTGGTGTATCTTCTGGTACTTAGTGTCGCTTCCATTCGTGATCTTAAGCTATCGTACTATCAGTCGCAAGCTCAAGTCTTCGCCCAAGGAACGCATCACGCTTGCTCTCAACACGGCTTTCGTCTTCATCCTATCTGCGCTCAAGCTCCCCTCGGTGACTGGTTCAAGCTCTCACCTAACGGGAACTACCCTCGGCACACTCACCTCTGGCCCTATGTCTATGCCTTTGATCGGGGTGATTGTACTACTCTTCCAGGCGTTACTACTGGCCCATGGCGGCATCAGTACACTCGGGGCTAATGTCTTCTCGCTAGCAATTGCTGGGCCATTGGTAGCCTACGCAATCTATACATTGTGCCGTCGTTTAAACTTGGGCAAGTCCATCGGAATTTTCCTTGCTGCCTTCATCGGCAGTATGGCTACCTATGTAACCACCTCCTTACAGCTAGCTATTGTTTTCCCAGATGCCCAAGAAGGAATATGGGCAGCATTTACGAAGTTTATGTCCATCTTCGCTGTCACACAAATGCCACTATCCCTACTTGAAGGGGGCATGACACTCGCCGTCATTCGCTTACTCGAACGCACCGGTAGCTCTACGACGTCAAGTATCACAACCTCGTCCAAGCCAGTCTTCGGCATACGCGAGTTCCTACTCAGCCTTGGTGCTCTCATCTGCCTTACAGCACCTATACTCAGCGCCTATATTGATTTCGGAGAGGGTTCAGACGATCGTGCAGGAGCAATGGTTGAGTCTCTTGCGCCAGACTATATGCCTATGCCTCTATTTGAGGGCTACGAACCAAGCGAAGCTCTCGAACCTTGGCTATTCGTACTACAAGCAACCCTAGGGATCGCCCTATTCATCTGGGGATATAGACTGTTCGCTAAGCGTAGAGGCATGAAACAACCTTAACTTCGGGAGAAAAGTATTTAGCCCTCTCTGAAATTCACCCAAGAGAGAAGGAAGGTGCTATGTCTGGATTTTTATTCAGTCACAGTACCTTCTTCGTTATCTAGTTTGACACATGAGTAAACTTGAAGGTAGGCTCTCTGAGCAGGATTTCTCTAGACATTATAGTGTACACTCTTTCTCAAGTAGCGATGATTAAGTACCTTTGCCTTAGCAGATGGTCGTTTAATTGCGACCTTTCAGTTAGTTTGAAATAATCAAAATATGAAATCATTGAAGATTTGCCTCATTGGCTATGGCCGTATGGGGCAAATGGTAGAGCGGGTTGCTCGTGAACGTGGCCACGAGATTGTCCTACGTATAGACAAGGCTAATACAAATATTCTGGACAATGAACGAATAGCCGAGGCTGATGTAGCCATTGAGTTTACCACGCCCGAGGCAGCATACACCAACTGCCACAGAGCTCTGAAGAGAGGAGTAGCCGTCGTATCTGGCACCACAGCTTGGACTGACGGTGTTGCTCAGCTGCAAGAGCTATGTTCACGCAACAAGACGATGAGTTTCTTGTGGTCCTCCAACTTCAGTTTGGGCGTCAATCTGTTTTGGGAACTAAATAGGCAAGCGGCTCGTCTAATGCAGTCTATCTCTGGCTACCGCCTCTCTATCGAGGAAATACATCATAACCAAAAACTTGATGCTCCCAGCGGTACTGCTATTACATTGGCTGAAACCGTTTTATCCGAACGAGCAGACTTATCTAGTTGGTCACCCTTCTATGGGGAAGATGAGGCTAAGGAGGGAATTCTACCGATCAAGTCAGTCCGAAAAGGAGAAGTCGCAGGGATACACCGCCTAGTTTATACCTCTTCTGTTGATAAAATCACTCTAGAACACGAGGCCTTTAGCCGAGAAGGCTTTGCGTTAGGCGCCGTTGTCGCGGCTGAGTATGCCAGCACACATTATGGAGCACATCGCATGCAAGACGTAATGGACTACCTCTGCTCTAGCACGACGCAAGACAATAAGCAAAATACCTAACCCTTTTATTTTGAACTAAGTTTTGATGAAAAGATATATTGACCCAGCCGAGAGTTCGAGTAAACGTATGCGTAGATATATTGTGGGCGCTATTATTGTCGTAGCCTACATCCTATTCTGTTTTTGGGCAGGGTGGGGTTGGCTTGTTCTTCTGCCTCTAATTATTGATAACTATTTCACCAAGTTCATCAACTGGGGCTGGTATCGCAATAGCCCATACCCCATCGTTCGCTCTGTTTGTAAGCTTATGGATGACATCCTTTTCGCTGTCATCGGGGTAACTTTCTTGACCACGTTCTTCTTCCAGAACTTTGGCATCCCCTCCTCTTCTCTAGAGAAAACAATGCTTATTGGGGATTATCTATGGGTCAATAAGCTGAGCTATGGCCCTCGTATGCCAATGACACCTCTAGCTTTCCCCCTAGTTCATAATGAAATTTTCGGGCACAAGTCCTACAGCGAGACCCCTACACTAGGCTACCACAGGCTCCGAGGACTAGGCAAAGTGGAACGAAACGACTTGGTAGTCTTCAATTTCCCTGCAGGCGATACTGTCGCTCTGCGTATGCCTAACCCAGACTATTACAGCTTATGCAAGATCTATGGTAGAGAGGCTATTCACAATAATCCTAAGGAGTTTGGCGAAGTTGTCTACCGCCCTATAGACCGGCGCGACCACTATGTAAAGCGTTGCATAGGAATGCCGGGAGAAACGATTCAGATTATAAACAATCAGGTATACATCAACGGCAAAGCCCTCGTAAATCCCAAGTACCTACAGCTCAACTACCTTGTACAGACTAATGGAACAGTCATTGGCAAAGAGATCCTTGATGCTCTCGAAATCAACTATAGAGATGTAAGCGAGATACCCATTGCCTCAGACAACTCAGCTACCGACAGTGTCATCGCAGCACAAACGGGCCTCAAACCAATAGACGATAGCCATATCTATGGACGTGTCTATCACATTCCACTAACGCAAGAGATGAAGCAGAAGCTTGGCTCTGAACCGTATGTCAAGGCAATCATCGTGGAGCAATTACCCCAAATGGAGGGAGATTTCGTCTACCCTCTTGACCTAAATAAAGGGTGGAATAGAGATAACTATGGCCCTCTTATGATACCACGTGCAGGACTCAGAGTAGAACTAACTCCAGACAATCTCAAAACCTATGCTCGCTGTATCCATGCTTACGAAGGACATCGACTAGAGGTGCAAGCCGATGGTACGGCTCTTATCAACGGACAACCAGCTACGCACTACACGTTTAGCCAAGATTACTACTTCATGCTGGGTGACAACAGACACAACTCTGCCGATAGCCGTGCTTGGGGCTTCGTCCCCGAGGACCATATCGTGGGCAAACCGGCTTTTATTTGGATGTCGCTTAACGACGAACAGAGTTGGTTCTCTGGTCGCATCCGCTGGAGTAGACTATTCTCCATCATTACAGGAGAATAGACTTTAACTTGGTTTCCGTATGAATCAGATCGCAAAACGAAGTTGGCTCCGCTACGGAGCATGGCCACTACTAACACTAGTAGTAGTACTTATTCTTCGCTTTGTGATTTTATCTATTATACGAATAAATGGTGAGACCATGGCGCCGACTATTACCTCTGGCAGCTATGCTTTTGGCATTAAGTTCTTATCCCCTAGACGAGGAGATATTGTTCTTTTTAGGCTACCCAAATCGCACGGTGGAGGAAAACTCTCCGTAGCTCGCATAGTCGCCTTACCGGGGGATAGCATTACCTATCGCTCAGGGAAGCTCTTTCGCTCTGGCGAGGTAATTCACTCATATCCAAACGCGAGTGACACAACTACCTATAGCCTGCGCCTACCTCGTGCAGGCGAACGTACGGCACTAGACCCGCTACAATCGGTTGCCTTTCGACAAGCTATAGAGCAGGAGATGAAGCGAGATAATGTAAAGACCGAACTCACTTGGAGGCAAGGGCGTCTGTACATACAAGGAGCGGAGCTCAAGAGTTTCGGTTTTGCGCACGACTATTATTGGCTTCTTTTGGACAACCTAAACCAAACCCCAGACTCTAGACACATCGGAATCATTTCTGCCGAGCAAATAGAGGCTGTTGTACTCTTCCACCTCTAATATCTAGCTACACTTCACGTAGTCTATTATCAATTCTGATGACACTTCTCTCTACTGCATATTTCCCTCCCATACAATATTTCAGCAAGCTATACGCTGCCTCCGGAGGGCCGGTATATCTAGAGGCATACGAGAGCTTCGTCAAACAAACCTACCGCAGTCGCTGCCTCATCGTCGAAGCCCGAGGAGCTCAGATGCTCTCCATACCAGTTGAGCACGGTACAGGTCGTAAACAAACGATTCGAGAGCTGAGGCTCTCTAGTCATGGTAGTTGGCAGAGATCCCACATACAGGCCATACGCACAGCATACGGTCCCAGTCCTTTCTTCGAATACTACTGGGACGACATAGAGGCAGAGCTAAAGCGCCAATGGGTGCATCTATGGGATTTAAATCTATCTATGATCGAGCTAATAGCCTCTATGATTGATTTGGACATTTGTTTGAGAGAAACAAGTGACTATATAGCACCAACAGACAGCCCGGATGATTGGCGCTATCGTATTCGCCCGAAACACACTGAGGCAGATCCTACTTTCGTAGCTCCCCCCTACTACCAACCCTTTGCCCTAAGGCATGGCTTCGTGCCTAATGCAAGCATACTAGATCTGCTTTTCAATATGGGGCCTGAGGCTCTAATAGCCCTGCACAAGAGTATTGTGCCACCTAAGCAATAAGAAGAGTATGGTGTTTTTGTGTAAATTTGTGCATTTGTAAGATAATAACTTCTAGACTCTCCGAATGAATATCAAGGGTATTAAACTCAAGGTAACGCTCCTGCTTATCCTCTGCTGGAGCATCTCTCAAGCAGGACTAGGGCAAACCAATAAGGGTCGGCTTGTGGAGCATATTGTGCGCAAGTCCGAAACTGTGTACAGCATAGCACAGAGATATGGGACATCCGTAGAGAAAGTCTACGAGCTCAATCCATGGGCTAAGGATAAAATCAAAGACGGCGACAAACTAATGGTGCTCTCGACGCTAGATAGTCTGGAGATAGCTTCCCAACAGACACGCACACATCACATAGAAGCAGGAGAAACGGTTTACAGAATCTGTCGCATGTACGACATCAGCGAAGAAGCGCTCTTACGTGCCAATCCCGGCATCAGTGCAAGCCATTTCCCCATCGGAGTAGAGCTACGCATTCCTGCCTCTACCACAACACATACTACCGATAGTCTGAGTCACGAAGAGAGAGAGGAACACAAAGCCAAACGAGAGGCAATCAAAGTTCTGCTGATGCTCCCCTTCAGGGGTATGCCTAGACATGTAGAGTTCTACGAAGGCTTCCTAATGGGCATGAACGACCTAAAAAAAGATGGAATATCCATTAACCTAACTGCACTTGATATCCCCGACCTGAACACACTAAAACATCACGTTTCGTCGGGCATTCTCTACGGGCATGACCTAGTCATCGGTGGCATATCGGACGATCAGATCCAACTTATCGCTAGTAAGATGCCATCAGAGGGCTTGTATGTAATTCCCTTCAGCTCTCAAGAGTACAGCAATCTGAAGGCTAGCAACTTCATCCGTATCAATCAGCCTGCCCGAGAAGTCGTCGCACGTGCGATCCCCAAGTTCCTAGACAAATACAATGGTTATAAGATCTACTTAGCTGGTCGCAACCAAGACAGAGAAGAGCCATTCGCCGACGAACTTAAAAAATCACTAAAGCAATCTGGGAGCGACGTCCGCTATATTGATCTTGATCGACAGACCACTGTCAATGACCTCCCAGCACGCTCTGTCGTTGTACCCGTATCAAGTAGTCGAGATCTTGGACTAAAGCTCTTCTCTGCCATTAGCCACAATAATTGTACGATTTTCGGCTATCCGCAGTGGCAAAGCTATGGAACAGACTTCCTCTCAAAGGCTCGTAAGTACAATGCCACTATATATAGTAGCTTTTTCTTCAATCCTGAATCGCCCGATGGCAAGCTGTTCTTGACCAAGTATAGAGCTTGGTTCAACAAGAAGACGGGTAACAACTACCCCAAATTTAGTGTACTGGGCTACGATATGGCCCGCTACTTTATCCGTGGGTACGCTTCTCTAGGCTTGGAGCTTACCACGCACTCGCACCTACTACCTTCCGATGGTTTACAGTTGGATATCGAACTAGATCGTATGGTGGAGGCCAATGGTTTTGGCAATATGAAATTTTACTTTGTGACCTATGCTCAAGATGGGTCTATCCAGCGCATCTCACTATGAGGAAGCATCTCTACACCCTAGCACTAGGCCTGACCTTATGTTCGGTTCTTCTCGGGCAGCAAAAAAAAACTTTTCGCCAGTCTTGGTGGATCGGAGCTAAAGGAGGTGTGCAGTTTAGCCGCTTTCTATTCGTCCCCTCTATCAGACAGCATACTCATTTCGGTCAGCGTGGTGGGATAGCCCTTCGCTTCGAGGTGGATCGTGGAGCATCAGCCCAGCTCGAGGTCAATTATATGCGCACGGGGTGGAAGGTACGCTTCGATGATGCAAATAAGGCCTACCAACGTAATCTGACCTATATAGAGGTGCCTCTACTTGCTCAGCTGTACCTCGGCAATGGCCCAGCACGCATCTTCGTCAATGCTGGACCTATCGTTGGGTACAACCTCGATGAAGATACCCAACAGACCGAAGCTGTCGGTAATACCAGCTACCAACGCCGAGTAGAGAACAAGCTTTTCTGGGGGCTTGGCGGAGGGCCGGGGCTAAGTGTAATACTCGGCACCCATAATCGTCTTGAGCTAGAAGGGCGATTTACATATGGCTTTGGAGATATCTGGCCTAATCAACGCAAAGACGACTATGGGCAGTCGGCGGAAATGATTTTTGGCTTTACCTTCAACTATTTCTTTCGTCTGAAGTAGTCGGTCAAGCTCGATCGTAATTATTATGTCAGAAGTAAGAGTAGATAAATGGCTGTGGGCTGTACGTATCTTCAAGACACGCTCCATTGCCACTGATGCATGCAAGAAAAACCGAGTAAGCATCAATGGATCGGCTGCCAAGGCCGCCAGAAGCGTTAAAGTTGGCGATATCGTTTCGGTACGCAAACCTCCTATTGAGTATTCATTTCGTGTGCTAGCATTGCTCAATAATCGAGTAGGTGCCAAGTTTGTACCCGAATACATGGAAAATATCACCCCACGAGAGCAGTACGAGATCCTAGAGCTACAGCGTATCTCTGGGTTCGTTGATAGAGCCAAAGGGCTGGGACGCCCGACAAAAAAAGAGCGTCGAGATCTGGATCAGTTCAGCCAAGACCTCCCCTCAGGCTTGGATCTATTCGACTGGGACGAAGACTGGGAGTAAACCTATGAACACACATACGGCGCCTACTATATCCATTATTACCGTTTGCTACAATGCGGCGAAGAGCATAGAGCGTACCCTACGCTCAGTCGCCCAGCAGAACTATCCAGCTATCGAATATATCGTAGTTGATGGCGCCTCTACCGATAGCACCCTAGAGCTTGTGCACACATATATGCCGACAGCACATATCTATAGCGCACCTGACAAGGGGATCTATGATGCAATGAATAAGGGGATAAAATATGCCACTGGGGACTATGTTTGGTTTCTCAACGCTGGAGATGCACTCCCCCACAACAAAGTAGTAGAGCTACTGGTAGCCGAAGCCTGTGGCGAGTACCACACTTGGCCTGATGTGATCTATGGTGATACTTGGCTCATTGATGCCGAGGATCGGATTATTGGGCCTAGACGTTTACGCCCACCTAAGGAGCTTAATTGGCGGAGCTTCCGTAGGGGTATGCTAGTCTGTCACCAGTCTTTTATTGCTAAACGAGAGCTGGCTCCAAGCTATGATCTACGCTATCGGTTCTCTGCTGATGTCGATTGGTGCATTCGCCTAATGAAGAAGGCCAAACTCTATAAGCGCATTGACAGTCCTCTCTCACTCTACCTCAATGAGGGAACTACTACTGCCAACCACAGAGCCTCTCTACTAGAGCGCTTCGATGTGATGCGCCGCCACTATGGCCTACTCCCTACGTTACTACGCCACATCGGCTTTGTGCTACGCGCTCTGAGGGACTAAAAACGGCCTAAACAAAATCTACACACAAAAAGCCCCCAAAGGACCTTATCCTTTGAGGGGCTTTTTTTACATGCTGAGAGGGAGAAGCTATCGCCTACAAACTGTAAGTGACACCTAAGCCCAGCACCTGACGAAGCTGGACCTTGGCTCCATGAGGCATCTTGGTCTTTTCATCAATAGTTTTTATGTCGTCGTCGTACACGAGGTTAGTTGAGAAGTTGGCAGCCAGATACTTGTTGATCTTGAAGGACACCATCACGTCCCAGTTTACATCGATGTTGCCGAAGTTATTGTTGTAGGCAGTAAAGAGGGTTAGCTTACTGATGAGGTTGATGTTTGACGTAATGTTTTGATTGTAGTTAGCCACAAGCGAAGCTCCGACTTCGGCCAACACATTCTTACCCTTCTGCACGCCATAGGCACCTGCATCGGAGAGGGCCTTATCCGTCACGAAGGTGAGCTTGCCAGTCATAGGTGACATCAGCATAGAAAAGTTGGAGTTTGGCTTATAGTCGAAACCAAGCGCAGTAGTAAGGTAACCCGGTGCCATAAATTTAGAGATTGGCGCCTCATTGTTGAGCGCAGCGGCAGCATTCTTGTGCCCCTCTGCAAACTGCGTAAGGAAATCTGCCAAGAACGACATGTTCCAATGCTTACTAATACCATAACCCACCTTGGTATTGAGGTTCAGCTTATCGAGGCTCTTCTGCCACTTATTGCTAGAAGTATAGGTCTTACCGAAGTCTGCAACGATACCGTTGTCCCAGCTCCAGCGATCGCTTTTATAGTTGGCAGAGCCATTAAAGTACACATTCCAAGCCACAGAGTTCTCACCCCCAGCTGCCCAGTTAGTCAGAGAGGTCTGGGCAAGATTGATGCCACCTACATTTTTGAGCGTCCATTTACTATCCTTCTCTTCCTGAGCTTGAGCCGAAAGAGTCACAGCACCTGCAAGTGCCAAAATAGAGAAGATCTTTTTCATTTTAGTTTTATCTTACTATATAAATACTTTATTGCAAATTCACACAAAATTAATCAAAAAACCCTAATCCGACAAGAGAATATCCCATTTTTAGGATCAAAAAAGAGGGCAAAAGACTTATTATTAGATGAATCTGAACTAGAAGTATCGCTGCATCGAGTAGTACTATATGGGATAACACACAAAACCAAAAGGCGATGTGTCATAACACGTAAACTGCTCAAGTTACTTGCGACATTGGGTCCGCACGGAGCTTGTCGTGAGCCTCTGTCTTAGCTTCTTCCATTTTGCGCATTCATATTAACACAAAAAAGCTCGATCTATTACTAGACCGAGCTTCGATGAGGTGAGATAAGATATTGACAAGAAGTGTAGTGGTCTAGAACCAACCCAACCATCTACAAAGAATCCCTTAACCAGTCTAACCTAAAGGTCTCCAGAAAGGAGG
>NZ_JRAR01000002.1:0-447 GCF_000768935.1 Porphyromonas sp. COT-290 OH860
AACCACCGACGAATACTGCCAAAGGTCCGCTCTATCAAGCACCTTGTCTTACTGATCACACGGTTGAATGCCTTCTGACTCTCGTTAAGAGTCTTCCCCCGAATAGCCTTGAGCATAATCCCGTCCACCAAGCTACGACCAGCTAAGTACTCCGAATTCTTTTTGCTACAATAGCCTTTGTCCGCTAGTACACTTACACCTGATGACAACTCGGACTTCTCGATCAAGGCGGGAAAAACAACAGTATCTGCAGAATTAGCCGGGGTTGTAATGAGGGCTTCCACCAAGCCTTGCTCATCGGTAAGCACGTGTTTCTTATACCCATATCGATAATGCTTGCCTTTGCGCTCCCAACGAGCCTCTGCATCAACACCGGGCTTACCACTTTTCAGTGCATCATGATAAGCTTCCTCCTGTGAGAGAGCTTCCTCTGAACGAACATCTTCT
>NZ_JRAR01000020.1:0-24257 GCF_000768935.1 Porphyromonas sp. COT-290 OH860
TAGGGGGATAGTATTCAAGGCTCCCAAAGCCGCTCAAACACGCAAAAAACACCGAGAAAGATACAAGAACCTTTGAGCGGCGCATTGCGCAATAGTCTCCTATGATGTATCCACCAACTGCCGAAGATTGATGGGAAGAAATGCCCAGAAAAACGGCACAAACACATCAATCCACCCCGAAAAACACGCTATTTATATGGTTATTAGAAACTTACAAAAACTCATTTTAGGCGATTGTTTTCGTTAGTCTGGAGGGTGATGCCGCAAAAGAGGTAAGACGCGATACAGAGCCCTCCAGAGGCCAAATACAAGGTCCGACCTTTTTTCATCATCGGCAGAGGTAATCCGCACAAGACACCCAAACATCATCAGTATTTGTTAATTTTTGTACTCCCCAGATTTTGGTTATTCCCTCCCTTGGGTGCCTCCATATCTTACCCTTGAAAAAACATCTTGAGTCTTCCTACCCAAAACAATCATCAGACCAAGTCTATGCCTCAACAGGGCTATATATAAGCTATAAAGGTATGCTCAACTACTACACACCCAAGGCGTCTAGATCGCTCTGTGCTGGAGGGAACTGAATAATCTTCGCCCACCGAGCCGCATAGTTCGGAATTAAGAAGCTAACTTTGAGGTCATGCGGATGACACGCAGACGCCTCAAGATACGAGCAATGTAATTACCCCAAATAAATATCACCAAAGCAAATGAAAAGAATTATCCTAGGTCTGCTAGTTATTCCCCTCGCCTCGGGGCTAACATCAGCACAAGTGCAGAGCGGTAAAGGAGGGTTAAGCGCATCAGCCCTGCAAACCATTCGTCAAGGCTATACCAATACACCCAGTGAGCGAGCACTCAAAAACACTATCGCCCAGCACGGTATGGTCTTCGCCTCTAGCAGTCTGCGTGAACGACCCGACGGCGAGTTTTCGCACCGAGTACCCACACGAGGCATTACCAATCAGCACCAGAGTGGGCGATGCTGGCTATTCACTGGGCTCAATGTGCTCAGAGCCGACCTTATCAATCAACACAAAACGGGCGACTTCTTCTATTCGCACAACTACTCTTTCTTCTGGGATCAGTTGGAGAAAGCCAACCTTTTCCTACAAGGGATCATCGACACGCGCAAGAAACCTATCAACGACCGCACCATAGAGTGGTTATTCTCCAATCCGATTGGGGACGGAGGACAGTTCACTGGCGTATCGGACAACCTCATTAAGTATGGCGTAGTACCCGCAGAGGTCATGCCAGAGAACGTGAATAGTAACAACACCAACAAGCTCTCAGGGATACTCGCCCGTGTACTCCGACAGGGAGGTATGCGCTTGCGCCAGTCCGCCCAAACGGGTGCGAGCGAGAAGCAACTAGAGGCACAGAAGCTACAGCTCCTACAAGGCGTCTATCGCCTGCTCGTGCTCAACCTTGGCGAACCGCCAACCAAGTTTACCTACACGCTACGGGACGCCTCGGGCAAAGCTATCTCGACCAAGGAGTACACACCACAGAGCTTCTACCATGAGTTTGTGGGGCGTGACCTGCGTGACGAATACGTGATGCTGATGAACGACCCCTCACGTCCCTTCTACCAAACCTATCAAATCGAGTACGACAGACATCTCTACGACGGCAAAAACTGGACGTACATCAACCTCCCCATAGAGGAGCTCAAAGAGATGGCCATCGCCTCTATCAAGGATAGCACGATGATGTATTACTCCTGCGACGTGGGCAAAGAGCTAGATAGGCAGAGTGGCATCTTGAGCCTAGACAACAATGACTACGAAGCCGTTTTGGGCTTCCCTCTAGATATGGACAAAAAAGAGCGCATCGAGAGCAAAGCCAGTGGCTCTACCCACGCCATGACGCTCGTCGCCGTAAATCTCGATGAGCAAGGCAAGCCAACCAAGTGGCTCGTAGAGAATAGCTGGGGAGCCAACTCGGGACACAAGGGGCATCTGATCATCACAGACGAATGGTTCGATGCCTATACCTTCCGTATTGTAGTAGAGAAGAAGTACATCACCGACAAGGTACGTACCCTACTAGACCAAAAGCCCACGATGCTCCCACCTTGGGATCCAATGTTCCGTACGGAAGAGTAGCGAGGGTGGCCATAGGACTAAATACGCAGTTAAGAGCGCGAGTACTAGAATACGCCAACGGCTGTATTCTTAGCAACATTAGTGCCTCCCGGACTTCTGCTTCGGCTTAGGTCGTCTACTTGGCAAGCTCCCCTTAGTCCTCAGGCCTAGCCCTTACATTTTATGCATTCCGATGCACCTAAATGAGGCTGTGGCAAGATTTTGTTTTGTCCACAGCCTCGTTTTTTGTATGACCACAATCCGACAGATAGGCCTTAGTCATCTACGATCAAAAGCCTAAAAGGCTCTCATTAAACCTCTAATATCATTGACATTCGGACTAAACGAAAAGATTTTCGGTGAAATTGAGTTGGTTATTTGGAATAAGTTAATACCTTTGTGGTGTATTAGATTGGTAATACACCAAACGAGGGCTAGAATGAATGCTACGAAGTATCCCTTAGTACGTGTAAATCAGTCAGTCTGTACGAGAACAAGAAATACTAACGAATTAGGAATAAACTATGATTAAGGTTACCCAAGTCGATTTTGGCTATAAAAGAAGCCATTTGCTATTCAAGTCTATTGGTCTAGACCTACCTGCTGGTAGCATCGTTGGCTTGCTTGGGCGCAATGGCGAGGGGAAGAGTACACTTATGAAGCTCATCTCCGGCGTTCTTCGCCCACGCTCTGGTTCTATTGAGGTGCTAGGCTACAAATCTGCCGAGCGCCCCGTCAAGCTCCTCCAACAGATCTACCTACTACCAGAGGATCTCTCCCTGCCCAGCATGACCATTAGGGAGTATTTCTCGGTCTATGCACCTTTCTACCCAAGCTACGATGCCTCGATAGGCGAGGAGCTTGTCAAGGAGTTTGATCTACAATGGGATATGAAGCTCGACAAGATATCGCTCGGGCAGCGCAAGAAGGCCGCCATTGCTCTAGCCCTCTCGCTGCGCACGCCCCTGCTCTTGATGGACGAGCCAACCAACGGTCTAGATATTCCCTCCAAATCCGTTTTTCGCCGTATGCTGGCACGCTACTCTAGCCCTGAGCAAAGCATCATCATCAGTACCCATCAGGTCCGAGATCTGGAGCAGCTCATCGACCGCATTCTCCTGCTCGACGGCAATCAGATCACCTGCAACGAGAGCATCGCCACGCTCGGTGCATGCTTTGGCTTCGGCATCGTCGAGCCCAGCATGAGCCAGCCAATCCTCTACAGAGAGCCAGCCGTTATGGGCGAGTATGCTGTCTATGGTCTAGACGGAGAGGAAGAGGAGGCCACTACCTTCTCCATGGAGCTATTCTTCAACGCCATGGTTGGACAGAGAGAGCTGATGCAAGGGCATCTAGCTAAGTACAAAATGTCGCACCCTAATGCCTGATTGAGCTATGAATACGCTACAACTCAACAATGCCACTTGGTGGGGACGTGTACTCCTGCTAATTCGAGCCGACCTGTATGAGCAGAGGCGTAATATGATGATTTTGGGTGGACTTATCTTGCTCATCATCTTTGTATTGCCTCGTATCCCTCTGCTTTTCGGAATACCCTACTCCGAATGGGCAAGCGACTATGTCGCCGAAGTGGCGTATACGATAAAATATGGTATCTCAACCTTTTCTGGACTGATCTATACGCTCTACTATTACAATCGCAAGGTTCAGCACTCCAAACCAATGGCCTTCGCTCACTATCCAGCTACGGTTTTGGAGAAGATACTCGCTGGCGTTGGCTTTAGTCTATTGGTCTGGCTAATGTGCTGGGGTTTAGTTCTACTAAGCCAGATCATCACTTGCCTGACTATCCCCGGAGATATCAAGATATATTGGAGCCCTTGGTTCTATGATAGCCCCTATGTACAGCTCAATGAGCTTGCGTGGGATAGGCTCCCGCTGATAATCTATGTTCTTCCGTTCGTCCTATACCTGATAGGTTTAACCCATACACTGATCTCTACGCTTGGAGTGATTACCTTCAAGAACTTCCTCAAGGGCTTTTTGCTCTCGCAATGCGCTTTCGTAGTAGGGCTATGGCTTATGGTAGGGCTTGGTCTATTTAGAACTGTAGATTGGTTCAATGTCGCTCGACTAGCCAATCGAGGGCTATTACCTTATAGCAGCCTAGACTACAAGATGACCATCAGTACGCTAGTAGTGCTCTTCGGGGTTATTGGACTACTCTTCTGGCTCATCTATCGTAACCTAAAAACCGTAGAGAAATGACGACTTCGGCACCGCTATATGCTAGTACCCTTGGGCGTATCTGGCTGATGATACGCCTAGACTATGCCCTCTATCGCTGGCAAGTACTCAGGGCCATCGGGCTATTTGCCCTAGCCGCTTTCGTTGTGCCTCGCATACCGCTCTTTTTCGGCGAAGACCTAGTAAACTTCTCCGAAACCTACGTGCGAGCCAATATGTACGATGTACATCTAGCTTTCGGCTATGTTGCGGTCTTTTTCGGTTGGCTCGCCTACTGCAATCGCCGCACCCAGCACGCCAAATCAATCGCCTTCGCTCACACGCCAGCGAGGCTAGGCGAGCAGATTGTCTGTAGCTTCGTCTTTGGCCTTGTGCTATGCGTGCTGATGTGGCTTGCCGTACAGCTCAATCAATTCGTATCGTGGCTAACTCTACCCATAGATCTGCCCTTGAGGTTTGACTGGCTGCCCGACACTGATAGCCAATTTATCATCTACAGCGGCTATGTAGTGCATAATCCTATCGTGCTAACGCTAATCAACCTAGGCTATATTGGGCTCGGATTCTTCACTCTCGTATTGGGAAGTATCTCGTTTCGCAATATCATCAAAGGCTGGTTCATCGCTCTCGCTGCCTTAGCAGCAGGTAGCTTCATCGTATTCTCTCCGCAGATATACCTCTCCAAGCTCCTCTTGGATAGCCTAGTTCATCAAGAGTCGGCCACAGGCGAGATCACGTATGTCCAGACCAATGCACTAGGGTACGAGCGCATGGAAGTCATCTTCACCACCTACCTAAGCATCTTACTACCGACCCTCGCCCTAGTGCTGGGCTGGTTGGTCTATCGCAAACTAAAAACAGTCAAGAAATGATACAAGCACCTCAGACCTACCTAGGCTTCATACAGATCGCCGATCTGGTGAGCGAGCGCATACTGAGGGGGGAATACAAAGCAAACGAACGCATACCCTCGGTAAGGGAAATGGCCGAACACGCAGAGGTCAATCCTAATACCGTGGTGCGTGCCTACGAACGACTCACTCGTGCAGGCCTAATCTACACCCAGCGTGGGCTTGGGTATTTTGCCTCAGCCGAGGCGGCCGATCTGATTAGAGCTGAGCGTATCAAGAAGTTCTACGCAGAGATGCTACCAACCTTCAGGCGAGAGATGGAGCTGCTCGAGATCAAATATGAAGATCTAAGGCAGCATCTATCGGAGCAGTAAAAGAAAACAGTCAAATTGTTTCACTCAAATCTATACAACTATGATCAAGAAGTATGTAATAGGGCTGGTACTAGCCCTCACAACGGTGCTGACAGTAGGGGCATGCAAGTTTCAGTTTCAGAATGGTGTGAGCGTACAAGGCTCCGCTCGAGAGGCTCACGGCAAGAAAGTCTTTGAGCAGGAGCACCCGATCGCTATGATTCAGGAGCTCAAGACAGCCTACTCTCTAGATATCAAGATCATTCGAGCCGATCGTCCTCGCCTTGTGGTGATGAGCACAGACTCGACGCGTCTAGCAGACTTTAGGATCAAAACCCTAGAGGCAGGGGAACTATCCATCTACGATGCGGCTCTGGCTGGCGAAACCTCTAGGAAACACTACGAAGAAGTAGAGATGCTAGCTGTAGACATCTACCTACCTTCGCTAGCAAGTCTAGACGCATCGGGAGCTACAAGTGTGGTATTCGAGGGAGCATTTGAGATGCCTTCACTCTCGATCGATGGCTCTGGAGCCACCAAGATCTCGGGGCTGGAGCTCAAGGCAGGCACACTATCCATAGATCTCTCTGGAGCAAGCAAGCTCAATATATCCACCTTGCAGGCTCACAAGTTCTCTCTCGAGCTATCGGGAGCAAGCAAGGTAGACGCCGAGGGCGAGGTCAAGGTCTTCGACTGTGACCTCTCGGGAGCAAGCAAGTGCACCCTATCTTCGCTCAACTGCACGGAGGCCAACATACAATCCTCGGGAGCGAGCAAAGTACTCCTAGGCGAGGTCGATGAGCTTAGCTACTCACTCAGCGGAGCATCTAAGCTAGAAGTCAAGGGAAGCCCTCGTGTAAGATCTGCCGAGAGTAGCGGAGCCTCGTCCGTCAATATCGTCCCCAAGGCTTAGTTCTCCCTATCCTCTCTTATAGGTTCGCCCCTGCGCAAGGTCGTACTAGTCCTTGCGCAGGGGCGAAGTAGTTTCTGTATTGTTGGTATCTCTGGGACAAGCAATCTATCTATTCAAGCGGGCAAGACACAGAGCATTCTACAAATACATCGAGTAAATCCGGCGATAAAATGAGATTTTGGAGCCATCAAACAAGACTTTCCCTGTTTTTGCTCGCAAAGATGCTATATAACATATTTTTCTGTTTGGCAGATATAAATATATCCTAGAACTTTGCCGATGAAATAGGCATTAGGATTCTTTGGAATAGAAATACAATCCTTTTCGTTAATTTCTTAGTTAGAAAAACAATCCACACAACAGAGCAACCCCTCGAGCGCTACTATGGTAGCCCTTGAGGGGTTGTTCGTTGATATAACTGAGGCAATGAGCAGATTGGAGTACCACCCAAAGCAATGGGAGATACAGACGACTAAGTCCATATCTCCCACCAACATTATTTTCACAAGGGCGATACACCGAGGGCTCACCCGTATAATACACTCGCTAGAACCAGCGGATCTTTCTGAATAGATAGAAAGCCAAGCTCGAGATCAGGATAGAAACCCCGACGATCGTGACGAAAGCCCATTTCCAGTCCCCGAGATAGACATCGACATTCATACCATAGAAACTGGCGATCATGGTCGGTATCGTCAAGACTATGGAGAAACTCGTCATACGCTTCATGATCGTATTGACGTTGTTGGAGATAATGCTACCGAGGGCGTCCATCGTGCTGGTACAAATATCCGTGTAGATATTTACCGTGTTGTAGGCCTGTCTAAGCTCGATCCCAACGTCCTCGACCAAGTCGTGGTCTATCTCGGCAGATCGGGAGGCCGTTTTGAGGCGGCCAAGCATGGCTTCGTTGCCTCGTATGGAGGTACTGAAGTAGACAAGTGACTTCTGCAGGCGCATGATGCGCATCAAATCTTCGTTTTTGATGCTCTGCTCCAGCTCTTTCTCCGCTCGGTTGAGCTCCAGATAGATCAGTTTAAGATATTTGAGGAACCACACCGCAGAGGAATAAATGATACGCACGATGAAGTCTGCCTGAGAAACAATTTTGATATTCTTGCGTCTGAGGTGGTTGATGAAGTCGGGGATAAGCTGGGTCTTGCGGTAGCAGACAGATATTGTCGTTTCGGCTCCAGTGATGATGCCTATCGGTACGGTCATATATGGCAGTCCGGGGATATTGCTCTCTAGAGGGATACGGAGCAATGTGAGCTGCCAGTCGTCCTCTCGCTCGGTACGAGGGCGCTCATCGACGTCGGCAATGTCGGAGAGGAACTCCGCAGGCACTCCGAGCTTCTCGGTGAGGAAGTAGAAGTCGTCCTCATCGGGGCTCTCGACATTGATCCAACACTTCGGATCGAAAGTGGTTAGCTGAGGCAAACCTGCGCTCATGCTGATATAAGTTCTCATTCTATTCGTAATAGTCTACTAGCCATGCAACGATAACCGGAGCTAGTACCTACGAATACGATTAGGGATTGATCCGTGCACTAGCTCATTCTCTCTTACGATTACTCGGAGGGATTGAGTCGTCCATATCTATGAATAATATGATTTTGAAAATGAAATTCGGTTGCGAAGGTACAGAAAATATAGAGGAAGCCCAAATCACTAAATCGAGCTCTGCCCGGGCTGTAACTTATGCATACGCTCTGGGACAGCCTCTCTAATGATTGAGGCGATAGCATCTCTTAGGTGCATGCGTGCGAAGTCTTTACGAACCGATAAATTCACCAAGCGAGTTGGGCGAGGGATCGCAAACGGCTTGACCAAATCCCGATGTCCTGCGTTGATAGTATCTAGGCTTAGCTCAGGTATGAAGGTCATACCATTACCCTGCTCGACCATGTTCATGAAGGTCGTTAGGCTACCACGTACATATCTATTCTTATACGAGCCGTTACGCCTCAACTGGCAGAAGCGCATCAGCTGATCTCTGAAGCAGTGCCCCTCATCCAGCAGCCACAAACGGCTAGCATCGACCTCGCTACTACGGATACTCTTGTCATGATATTGCCCTTCTTTGCGAGATACATAGCCGAAAAACTCTTCGTAATAGAGGGGGTGCGAAACCAAATCCTCCTGACCAACCTCTGTGGCCATGATAGCCAAGTCGATCTGTCCACGGCCGAGCTGCTCTAGGCATTCGCTTGTCATCAACTCGACAAAAGTAATGTTCAAATCGGGGAGATCTCGATCAAGGACTGGGACTATACGTGGCAGCAAATACGGAGCAATGGTCGGCAAGACCGCCAGCGTGATGCTCCCTCCGAGGCTATCCTCCTCATCTTTGATAATCTCACCTAGGACGGAAGTCTGTCGCAGGATAATAGCAGCCTGCTCAAGGACCTTGACACCAATAGCAGTAGGCTTGATGGGCTGATGGCCACGATCGAACAGCTTGACCCCTAGCTCATCTTCTAGTTTCTGTATCATCGTGCTGAGCGTAGGTTGAGATACCTCACAGTGATCGGCTGCCTTACCAAAATGACGATATTTATTGAGAGCAATAATGTACTCGAGTTGCTGCAGATTCATAGTTCGCTTAGTTCTTAATAAATGACTACTCTATCCTAGATATTTATTCCTTGCAAAGATACGATATTTGGCACGAGCCACGAAGGCCTGACCAAGGCAAGAGCCTGCATGTGCAGAGTCCGCTCCCTACCTCCTACTCTACTTTGGCGACGATACTCTCTACCGTCCCAGAGCCTAACCTAATACGCAGGCGATCCCCCTCACTGAGTGCGGAAGCCTCTGTGACGATAACGCCCGAGCGCTCTATGACGGCAAAGCCTCGCTTGAGGATACTATCGGGGTGTGCCAAGCGTAGGGCTTGCTCATACTGGTCTAGCCTACCGATCCAACGTGCTTGATGAGCCTTGAGAGGAGAAGCCATACGCTGGCCAATTTGTCCCAGAGCGAGGCGCTGCATCTGTAGATAGCTACGAGAGAGGTAGGGCAGCAGGCGTGTATGCTGAGCCAAAGTCTGGCTATGCCTATGGAGCATTTGGCGACTGACATCGCTCAGCCTCCCACGGAGCTCGGCTTGCTGCCTATGTGCTTGTTGCAGAGCTTGACCAGCCACCGAGGGCAACCTGCCAAGTACTGCACCGAGCCAATGATGACGCCCCAAGGAGAGCATCGAGAGGCTCTGGCGGAGCCTCTGAGCAAGCAACTCAACCTCCTCTAGCTCCTCAACCAGTCTGCCAACGACGAAGTCGGCTACTGCCGTCGGAGTCTTCTGGCTCGTATGGGCCACGAGGTCGAGAACCGTTTCATCTCGCTCATGGCCAATGCCCACGATCACGGGAAGAGGATACTGAGCACAGACGGCACACAGCTCATAGCAGTCGAAAGCCCTTAGATCACTGACGGCTCCACCACCTCTGATAATGACGACGGCATCGAATAAATCCTGATACTCCAAGATACGCTCGAGCGCTGCTAGGACGCTATCGGTCGTCTGCTCGCCCTGCATCTGTGCAGGGAATAGAGCCGTATAGACGACGACACCATACTTATTCTCCCGCAAATGATTCATAAAGTCGCCATAACCAGCTGCCGAGGGCGAGGAGATAATGGCTAAACGCTGGAGAGGCTGAGGCAGGGCAAGCTCTTTGTTGGCAGTGAATATGCCGTCCTTTTTGAGCCGAGCGATGGTCTGCATACGTAGCCTAGTGATCTCGCCTAGCGAATAGCTTGGGTCGATGTCGTGAATAATCAGACTAAGCCCAAACTGCTCGTGGTAGCTGACCTGTACCAACGCCAAAATCATCACCCCCGAGCTCAAGGCAGGTAGCCCTGCCCGAGCGAAGCGCTTAGATATATCCTCGTAGCTCCCGGCCCAGATATTCGCACGCACCCGAGCGACGACAGCGCCACGCTCCCCCTTCTCTAGTAGCTCTAGGTAGCAGTGACCCGCTGCACCCGAGCGACGCAGGTCACTCGTCTCGGCACGCACCCAGTATCTACCGACAAAGCCAGCCTCTAGGCACCTGCGGACAGAACCTAGGAGCTGGCTTAGGCTGTAGCCAGTAGTAGACATCTACTCGATTGATTTGGGGATATGAATGCTACGCTCGAAGCTAAGATCTAGAGAAATGAGCGTCTCCGTCCCCGTCACACCGGGTATCTCTTGGATAATCCCATTGAGGATACGCATCAAATCTCGGTTGTCTAGAGCGTACAGCTTAACGAGGATTGAGTACTGCCCCGTCGTATAGTGGCACTCCACGATCTCCTCGATCTCTTGCAAGAGAGGTACTACGTCCTTGTAGAGTGACCCTCGCTCTAGGCGTATGCCGACATAGGTGCAAGTATTGTATCCGATAGCTCTAGGATTGACTGCATAGCCCGGATCTTTGACTACCCCCGAGGCCATCAGGCGTTGTAGCCGTTGATTGACAGCCGATCGAGATGATCCGCACTCCTCTGCAATATCCTTGATAGACATACGAGCATTGCGAGAAACGATGCGCAGGATCTGCAGATCCAACTTATTCAACTTTTCCATCATTTTGACAATATTAGGCTTACCAAACGCAAAGTTAGCTCAATATTTTGTATTGTCTGTGCTCAAAAACGACAAGATACAGGTATTTACCAATAGTATGCTAGGCATTTGTCGCAACCCTTAGCAATGGATGTATACCATGCTCGCACCAGTGGGGCAGTCGTAGGGTAGCCAGTTTTTAGATTTTAGACCACATTTCGGCATATCAGTGGGAAGATGCCTTGCGACTAAGGGAGCCAACAGCTCAACCTCGTATTTGGCCCCTCAGAGGCTCTAGGTTGCGTTCGACCTCGCTTAGGGGCTTCGGTCTAGGCACGTGAAAATCTGCGCACACAACGCCCCAAACACAATAGTCTATAAACCAGAAATATAAAAATGAATTATTGAGCTATTTTGCGCACTTGCCCCACACTTCTAGATATTTCTTCCCATCAATCTCCTCGTATTAGTGGACACATCGCCGAGGATTAGCCCACCAATCCGAATAAATCTTCCCATCAATTTCTGCGGGAGTGCGCCTCCATGCCACAGCATCGGGCCTTCGTTGTACTCAATTTAAGGGAAATGCGTTTGCGTATTTTAACAGAAATAGCATAGTAGCTATTAGCTTATTGGTATTGACATTTAGGTTACCTCACCCCATAGGTGAGCACCCTCCGAGAGCCTTTGCGAGGCAGTAGGCTATGGCGCACGCTACTATCATAAGGCTAGGTATCATCTAGTATTTTCCCAAATACACATCTCAGACCCCAGAGCTACCCCAAGCTCTAGCGTGCACCTCCTAGATAAGGCTAGAGGGTTAGTCGAAGCGCATCACAGCGGAGGGGCTAATGCTGGCTATGATTTTGGTAGGGGCGAGCAACATCAGCAAGATAAGCAGTGCCGTACCCACATTGACACCGATCCACAGACCGAGATCAAAAACCACTGGCACGGCGTCCATGAAGTAGTTGCGTGGATCTAGTTTAATCGGGGCGAGCGTCGCCTGCAAGATGCAGAAAGCACCAGCGAGCACATTACCCCACAGAAGCGCCCTAAGCATCAGCCTCAAGGACATCAATGTGAATATCGATCTAATCTGCCGATTGCTTGCGCCGAGAGCTTTGAGCAGCCCAATCTGTCGAGTCTTGTCCAAGACTATGATGATCAGCCCCGTAATCATCGTGAAGCCACCGACAAGAATCATCAGCGAGAGCAGTAGATAGACATTGGAGTCGAGCAGAGCAAGCCAATTAAAGAGGTCTGGCATCAGCTCCTCGGCACTATTCAGACCCAAAGACTGCCCCTGCAGTAAGGAAGGGCTCTGCCCAAGCTCTTGGCTCAAGCTAGCCATAACCTCATCGGTCCGCTCGCCTTGCTCTAGCACAATCATCAAGCGACTATATTCGTCTGCCCCTAGCCTATCAAGCCGTCTTAGGCTACTGCCCGCCGTAATAGCAGGCAGCTTATCCAACCCCGACGACTCATAGATGCCCACCAGCTGGTAGGCACGCACACGGATCTGCTCACCCCAAAAGTATAGGCGGAGCTTATCGCCTACACGGCACTGCATACGTTCGGCCAGCTTGCTGGGCAAAACAATGGGGTTATCCACACTATCCAGCGCAGAGAACGTAGGCCACACCCCCGAGGTGATGCGGCTAGAGAAATATGAGTGAGTGAAAGCGGAGTCTACCCCGTAGAGCATCAGCCCCTCGTAGTTGTCTTCTGTCTTGAGCAGTACGATCCTCTGCAAGAGAGGATAGACCTGCCGAATGTCTGGCCGCTGCTCCAGAAAGCTACGCAGACCCTCCCCTAGGCGTAGGTGCTGGCTCGTACCAAGCCAATCGCTCCCCCAAGCATACAGACTAACATGACCCGTCTGACCATAGGCGAAAGAGCTTACCTGACGCTTGAAACCTAGAATAATCGCCACGGAGATCAGCATTACTCCTAAGCTAAGGGCCACGCCAATAGTGCTCAGACGCAATAGAGGCGAGGTAGAGGCCTCACCCTGCAAATGACGATGTCCACGTGACATGCGCCGGGCAACAAAGAATGGGAATGCAATCATACACCTAGAGGGCTCACAATACGACAATAATAGCCCGAGCATACTCCTGCATTTACGACTGGAGAGGCTCGGGCTATCTATTCTTGGGGGCTAATAACTATGCGATGCTCTCGGCTTCTACAGAGGGAGCGATCTTCTTAACCAATCCTTGTAGCACTGTACCGGGGCCAACCTCTACAAATCGCTCGGCTCCGTCTGCTACCATTGCTTGCACGCACTCGGTCCAGCGTACGGGAGCAGTGAGCTGTGCGATGAGGTTGCGCTTGATTTCCTCAGGCTCGCTCACAGCCTTTGCTACCACGTTCTGGTAGATTGGGCAGCGTGGAGCGGCAAACTTGGTTTCTTCAATGGCCTTAGCAAGTTCCTCACGAGCAGGCTCCATCAGAGGCGAATGGAAAGCGCCACCAACCTTGAGCGGAAGAGCACGCTTAGCTCCAGCTGCTTTGAGTGCTTCGCAAGCACGCTCTACACCAGCCATAGAGCCAGAGATCACGAGCTGTCCGGGGCAGTTGAAGTTGGCTGCTACCACGACTTCGTCTTTGATCTCGGAGAGGATCTCTACTACCTTGGCGTCGTCTAGCCCAAGCACAGCAGCCATCGTGGAGGGCTGTAGCTCACAAGCGGCCTGCATCGCCATAGCACGCTTAGATACGAGTCGTAGTCCGTCCTCGAAGCTCAGCGCTCCAGAGGCTACGAGAGCCGAAAATTCGCCAAGAGAGTGACCTGCCACCATGCTGGGCTGGAAGTCTTCTCCTAGACATAGAGCCCTGATCACCGAGTGGAGGAAGACCGCAGGCTGAGTAACCTTAGTCTGCTTGAGCTCCTCGTCTGTACCAGAGAATAGAATATCCGTAATGCGAAATCCGAGGATCTCGTTAGCCTGCTCAAAAAGTGCCTTAGCCTCAGCGTGGGTGTCGTAGAGTTCTTTTCCCATACCGACGAACTGAGCGCCTTGTCCGGGGAATACATAAGCCGTCTTGCTCATAATTTTGATTTTAGTGTTATGATTTTGAAGTTTTGAATGCTTGTTGTGGAGCCTAAACCAGCTCCAAGGCCTTGCATAGTACACGCCAAGTCTTCTCTACCGAGGCGATCTCTACCTTTTCGTCTGGCGAATGTGGGTGGCGGATGTTGGGACCGATAGAAATCATGTCCATCTCTGGCATCGCTCCCTGTATGATACCGCACTCCAAACCTGCGTGGATTACCTTAATCTCTGGAGTAATACCTAACACCTGTTCGTAGGCTAGGCGCATAGTCTTGAGGATAGACGAGTCAGCGTTAGGAGCCCAACCATTGTAGGCTCCATCGAAGCGCACCTTCGCACCACAGAGCGACATCACGCTCTCGATAGAGGAAGCTACCTGATACTTGCGGCTCTCGAGCGAACTTCTGACGAGGAAGTATGCCTCAAACTTACCGTCCTTGAGCATTACGCGAGCCATATTGGTCGAGCTCTCCACAATCTCGGGGAAACTCGTGAGCATGGACATCACACCATTGACGCAACCCTCTACAGCATTGATCACACCGTCCTGTATCTCTTCGGGGACAACCGTCTTGGGTAGCTCTACTCGCTCTAGGACGAAGTTGATATTCGCCTCTATATCCTTGTACTCGGTCTGGAGTGTATCAATATAATCCGAGGCCAACTCCCATAGTCCATCGGCCTCCTCCTCTGGGATTGTGATCACAGCGAAAGCCTCACGAGGGATAGCGTTGCGCAGAGAACCTCCAACGAAGCTCGACACACGGGCACCACAGCTCTGTATCGCTTCTTTGAGGAAGCGGTTCATCAGCTTATTGGCGTTACCGCGTCCGAGAATGATGTCCATACCCGAGTGACCGCCCTTGAGCCCCGTAAGGCTAACCTTGACAGCAATATCGCCTTCGGGGACAGATACTTCGTCCTTATACTCAAGCGTCGCCTCTACATCAAGGCCGCCAGCACAGCCGATGAATAGCTCACACTCGTCTTCACTGTCTAGGTTGATCAGGATATCGCCTTGGCTAAATCCGGGCTGCAAACCATTGGCGCCCACCATACCGACCTCTTCGTCGATGGTGAAGAGCGCCTCGATGGGTCCATGTTTGAGATCTGTGGCGGCTAACACAGCCATGGCGTATGCAGCGCCGATACCATTGTCCGCCCCGAGTGTCGTGCCACGAGCCTTCACCCATTCGCCATCGATATAAGCATCGATAGGATCTGTGGCGAAGTTGTGCGAGCTATCGCTATTAGCTTGTGGCACCATATCTAGATGTGCTTGTAGCGTCACTACTAGGCGATCCTGCATACCAGAGGTAGCAGGTTTGCGTATGAGCACATTGCCCACAGCATCTCGCTTAGTTTCTAAGCCTAGGCGCTTGCCCAATGCGATGACATAGTCTTCGCTGGCACGAGTCTGCCCAGTAGGGCGGGGTATCTGAGTCAGATCATAGAAGAACTCCCAGACGGAGCTGGGTGCTAGAGATTTGATTTCTGTGGCCATAGGTCAAAATCTTAGAGTTAATGTTGTTTGTCCGATGTATTGTGTTGTTGTATGCGTACGTAACCTCTGTTCGTAATCGGCAAAATGATGATTGCCACCAGCCCCACGATTGTTACCCAAAGGGTCTGCGTCAGGTGCACAATCAGAGCAAAACTCTTGGCGTCCGTCTGCAACACACCGTATGTGGCGAGCGTCATGACGACTATCCAATGCCAAGCGCCCATACCATTCTGCACGGGTACTAGCACAGACAGCGCACTCATACCGAAGGCAATCAGCGCTACCCCCACAGACAGCTCTCGAGTGAATGGGAAGGCGAAGAAAGCCGTATAGAAAAAGCCGAAGTAACCCAGCCAAATGAGTATGCTATATATAATGAATAAGCCTCGATACTTCATCACACGCACGCTCTGTATCCCTGCCCACACTTGGTGTAGTGCTTGACTGATGCGGTGCTCAGGGTGACGCTTGAGTAGACGCGCCAAAGCATAGAAGCCTAGCAAAGCCAAAACGAAAGCTAGATACAGCCAAGGCGAACCCAACAGGTCTGCCAAAAGCCCTTGCCAATCTCTCCCCTGCCCCAGCAAACCTAGGAAAAAGCCGGGATTGGCCAAGGCGACCCCTACGAGGATAAGGCCAAGACAAATCACATCGGTCAGCCTATCCGTAATGAGCGTACCTAGAAGGCTGGAGAAAGGGATCTGCTCTCGGCGCTTATACTCGGCACATCGCCATAGTTCCCCCGCACGAGGAATGACCATATTGACTGTATAGGAGCCAAGTATCGTATAGATGGCATTGCGCAGACGTGGGCGAGGTTGCCCCTCGGTAAGCGGATCTATGAGTAGCTGCCAGCGCAATCCTCGGACGACGTTAGCCCCCAAGCCAAAGATCAAGCTGAAGGCTAGAACCCCATAGTTAAGTTTGGTCTCTAGAATGCTGCGCACTTCACCCCAATCTATATCTCGGTAGAGCCACCACAGCAGCCCGAAACCGAGGACTATGGGCAATACAAGCCGGAGGATTGACTTGAGTCTTTCGTTCGCTATCAATGTCTTTGCATTTCCTCGACCCCACACTTCTCTCTCGGAGATAGACCCTAGAGGAGTGAAAGTCAAGTACCAATAATTGTATTACTTTAGTATCTCAATAACAAGACAAATATAATAACATTTATTCAGTCTATGATTCAAGTTAGAGCCAAGAAAGCCCTCGGGCAACACTTCCTCACAGACCTAGGTATAGCCGAGCGGATCGCCTCTAGCCTCATCGAATACAAGGACCTACCTCTACTAGAGATCGGCCCCGGTATGGGCATGCTCACACAGTTTCTCCTAGAGCTCGGGTACGATACACGTGTCATCGAGATCGACAAGGAGTCGGTAGCCTATCTGCGAGAGCACTTCCCACAGCTGGAGAGCCGAATCATAGAGGGCGACTTCCTGCACATAGACCTAGATAAGTGTATCCCCGATGGGCAGCCCTTCGCCCTAATCGGTAACTATCCATACAATATCTCTAGCCAAATCTTCTTCCGCCTGCTTGAGCATCGGGAGCGAATCCCCGTATGCTCTGGTATGCTACAACGAGAGGTAGCCAAGCGGCTCGCTTCGCCTCCCGGCAATAAAGACTATGGTATCTTGAGTGTTCTGCTACAAGCGTGGTACGATGTCGAGTACCTCTTCACGGTAGACGAACACGTATTTAACCCACCACCCAAAGTCAAAAGTGGCGTCATTCGCTTGATACGCAATGGGCGGACGGACTTAGGCTGCTCGGAGGAGCACTTCAAACGTATGGTCAAGACGGCATTTAATCAGCGCCGCAAAACATTACGCAATTCGCTCAAGGCTGTCTTCGGGCCAGACTACCCCGGCTATGCCGATCCTATCTTCTCGCTGCGCCCCGAGCAACTCTCGGTAGAGCAATTCATTCACCTAACCCAGCTAGAGGAAGCTTACAAGCGCAATAACTGATAATACGTG
This sequence comes from Porphyromonas sp. COT-290 OH860, assembly GCF_000768935.1. Classification (NCBI taxonomy): domain Bacteria; kingdom Pseudomonadati; phylum Bacteroidota; class Bacteroidia; order Bacteroidales; family Porphyromonadaceae; genus Porphyromonas; species Porphyromonas sp. COT-290 OH860. The sequence goes on from NZ_JRAR01000020.1 coordinate 17,522, forward strand.
TTTTAGCGCCCAAAACGCCTAAAAAGGCGGTGTGTCATAATACGCAAACAGTTTTGCGACTATGACACTCGGCCTCGGCCAAATACTTCGGTATGCTCCCTCTGTCCCGCACGGACTTCATTGTCAGCCTCCGCCTTGGAGTCTTACATCTTACGCACTCTGTACCCCCTTCTTGCTAGAGGAGTACAGAGTGCAATCGTTTTCATGACTTTAGAGAAAATTATTCAAGGGAAGGGGGTATAGGGCTTGCCTCTTGAGGAGGGGGTAGATCTGGGAGGGCAAAATTTAGATTTTCGTTCATTTTTCAGAATGTTGTTGGGAAACCACTAGAGCGAGCAGGCGAAAAAGCACAGACCTCGTATTTGGCCTCTAGCGGGCTCTATACGGCGTCCGACCTCGTTTGGGCACTCCACCCCAGCCGTGTAAAACAACCGCCTAAAACAAGCGTTTTTTAAATATCTAATAACCAAATATATAAAATAAATATCTAGCTAATTTTATGCTTTCGTGTCGCCTTTTTGGGAATTTCTTCCCTTCAATCTACTCGGATTAGTGGACACATCGCCCAGCATTAGCCCACCAATCTGAAAAAGTCTTCCCATTAATTTACTCAATAGTCTCCTTCGATCTCCCAAAAACTCTCTACCGTCCGCCCCGATTTCCGCCCAATCTGCTTACAATTCTTAACATAAAAGAAGCAAAGTCGCCCCCTAAATCTTTTCAGTTTGTAGCGATGCTGCTAGCAGCATTGCCGCCTCTCGGGCGGAACGAATACGCAAGGCTGATGATTTTCAACGCTACACGCTGCGTTGCTACTGGGCGGAACTAGCCATTACGATGTGGCTCATCGGCGGATTGGTGCTATTTTTGTGGAAAACAAATGACTGAGTTATGAAACAGATAGCCCAAGAAGTGCGCGAGGAACTATTGGAGCGCTTCCTCCGATATGTCGCCATCGACACCCAAAGCGATGAGCGTAGCGAAACTTTCCCCTCGACCGAGAAGCAACTTACCCTGCTCAATATGCTCAAGGATGAGCTCCTAGTCTTGGGAGTAAGCAACGCCCGTCTGGACCAATACGGCTATGTGATGGCGAGCTTGCCTGCCACACCCGGCTACGAGGAGGCAACACAAATCGGCTTCATCGCTCATGTAGACACTAGCCCAGACCTCTCGGGGGCAGACGTTCGCCCACAGCTCATCAACAACTATCAAGGCGAGGATATTCGCCTCGGTACCTCCGACTATGTGCTAAGTCCGAAGCAATTCCCCGACTTGGAGCTACACCTCGGGCACGACCTGATTACCACCGATGGCACGACCCTACTTGGGGCGGACGATAAGGCAGGCGTAGCGGAGATTATGACCTTCGTCGCCTACTTGATGCGTCACCCGGAAGTCGCACACGGCCCTATATCTATTGGCTTTACCCCCGATGAAGAGATTGGTCGTGGGGTGGATCACTTCGATGTGAAGCGCTTCGGTGCTCAATACGCCTACACGGTAGATGGGAGCCAAGAGGGGGAGCTGGAGTACGAGAACTTCAATGCCGCCTCGGCACGCATCGACGTACAGGGGCGTAATGTACACCCCGGCTATGCCAAGGGGAAGATGATCAACGCCCTACAAGTCCTGCACGATATTCATAGCCTATTGCCCGAGGCCATGCGCCCCGAATGTACCTCGGGGTACGAAGGCTTCTATCATCTAATAGGTATGTCTGGATCTGTGGATCAAGCTCACGCAAGCTACATCATTCGCGACCACGACAGAGCCCTATTTGAGGAGAAAAAAGCAGCTCTAGAACGAGCTGTGCAGACTGTTAATACTAAAATTGGCACCCGTGTAGCCACATTGGAGCTACGTGACCAATACTATAATATGCGTGAGCAGGTACTCCCACACTGGGCACTCATCGAGCGAGCCGAGCGAGCTATGGAGCGAGCAGGGGTACGCCCACTAATTCGTCCGATCCGTGGTGGCACAGACGGCTCCCGACTCTCGTATATGGGGCTACCGTGCCCGAACCTCTTCGCAGGTGGCATGAACTTTCACGGACGCTACGAGTATGCCTCGCTCACGACCATGTGCCGTGCGGTGGCTACACTCGTACACTTGGCTAATCTCTGGCGTGAGTAGTATGAAGGAGTCGGCTATAGGCCAACCTCTAGGGGCGAGTGTGGCGAGTACACTAGAGCAGATGAATAAGGCAGGTAAGGCACGTAAACCTTTCTTTTTTGCCCTAGACTACGAGCTACAAGAGGGTATTTTCCTAGCCGATCCTCTGGGCGAGGGTGCAAATACGGCAGGGCTCCAGTTCGCCATCAACGGACATCATACACCATTTGTGGATAACTATCCCCTGCCTACCCTACGTTCTATACGACCTGAGCGGCAGGAGCGGTATACCAAACGGTTTAGCCGTATCTACAAAGCCTTGGAGCGTGGTGACAGCTTCCTCGCCAACCTAACAATCCGTACACCGATTGAGCTAGAGGGGGGCCTAGAGGCTATTTATGCACATAGCCATGCACCATATAAGCTACTGATACCCGAGCGGCTAGTCTGCTTCTCTCCCGAGCGGTTTATCCGCATCTCTGGGCGTACCATCGCTACACATCCAATGAAAGGAACGATAGACGCCAGCCTGCCCAAGGCTGCAGAGCACCTACTGGCGGACTACAAAGAGGGAGCAGAGCACTACACCATAGTAGACTTGATGCGCAACGACCTAAACCGTATTGCACGCAAGGTGCGTGTCGAGCGCTTCAAGTACCTAAGCCGTATCGCCACTAGCCGAGGGGAGATCTTGCAGATGAGTAGCGAGGTAGTAGGAGAGCTGGGGGAGAACTGGCACGAACGAATCGGCGATCTGCTACTGGAGCTACTGCCCGCAGGATCGATCTCGGGTGCACCCAAGGCCAAGACCTATGCGGTAATCCGTGAGGCGGAAGAGATTCCTAGAGGCTTCTACACGGGGATCTGTGGCTACTACGACGGCAGAGAGCTCGACTCGGGCGTCTTGATTCGCTATATTGAGCAGGACGAGCGAGGGCAATACTACTACCGCTCTGGCGGTGGGGTAACGATCAACAGCCGATGTACGGAGGAGTACGACGAGTGTATCCAAAAAGTTTACCTGCCATGTCAGTCGCTCTCGTAGAGAGTATTCGCATTGAGAGGGGGCAGATACATCTGCTTGCCCTGCACGAAGCACGTATGCGGCGTAGCCTCGGCGAGCTGGCACCCAAGGGTAGACTACTGGCAGCGCTCGAGCAGAGGGGGCTATCTGCCCTACTCGAGGACTATCTGCCCAAGTATCTACCCGAGCATCTGACCAAGCTGCGCTTCGTCTATGGAGCAGATAGGATAGAGACTCCGACACTTACACCCTATCAAGCGAGAGATATTCGTCAGATTAGAGCTGTACACCTGCCCGATAGAGCGAGCTATAGGCACAAGTGGCTTGATAGGTCGGCACTCATTCGCCCTGCGTATTTGGGCCAAGACGAGGAGCCGCTCTACATACTCGGTGGGCAAATTACAGACACGAGCTACACCAATGTGGCTCTATACATCGAGGGCCTATGGCGTACACCTGAGGCGCCTCTGCTACACGGCGTGATGCGTGCCCATCTGCTGGAGCAGGGACGTATACACCCAGCACCTCTTACCCTAGACGACCTAGAGCGAGCTGAGGCCATTAGGCTCTTCAATGCCATGATGCCTCTAGAGCAATGTATTGAGATTAACCTACCACACTGACCTTAAGCCATGCAGCTAAACACACAGACCAAGGCCATTTTGGCTACGCTACTAGGGGTCTCGATCATCGGGCTATCCTACGTGTTTATCAAGATAGGGCTGTGTGCGGCTACGCCACTAGATTTGCTTGCCGATAGGTTGCTTGTGGCCTTCATGGGTATGTTGCTCCTGCGCTTGGTAGGCTTGGTCGATGTGGAGCATGTGCCGAGGCAAGACCGCTGGCGTCTTCTGCTCTTCTCTCTACTCTTCCCTACGGGTTTCTTCGCTCTACAAGCACTCGGATTGGAACTAATACCAGCGAGCGAGGCTGCGATCATCTATGCCCTATTGCCTGCTTTCACACTTGCAGGGAGTCGGCTGATACTTGGCGAGCGAACGAGGCGACATCAGAGGGTGGGGTCTTATCTCGCCGTTGTGGGTGTGCTCTACATTACGGCCCAGTCGCTACAGCAACTCTCGTTCAACGTCTGGGGCTATCTATTCATTTTTGCCTCGCTTATTGCCATTGTTTTCTACTTCATTTGCCTCAAGGGCCTCACACGTCGCACGCCTATTACGACCATAACCTACTACATCCTCCTCTACTCGAGCTTGACGGTCAATGCGTTTCGGCTGATTAACCACACTGCCACAGATAGCTGGGTGGTCTATTGGGAGCAACTAACACCGAGTTATTGGGGGGCAATCCTATACCTTGGTCTGCTATGTACGCTCTGCACGTCTTTCCTGACCAACTACGGCATCAAGCACCTACCGACTAATCTCATCGGGGTATTCAACAATCTAAGCCCTATCATTGGCCTATTTGCAGGCGTTCTGATCCTAGGGGAGGAGCTACATACCTACTATATCTACGGAGGACTAGTTGTACTGGCGGGGTTGGTACTCAGCTCGTATTCGAGGACGGAGGAGGGAGCCTAGTGGCAATGTCCATGGCGTGGATAAGATGCTTTTACAGCCAGTAGTTTGCTACCCTGTGGATTATCTTATTAAATTTGCTAGACAAAACTGTCATTTTAGGGGAGATAACCCTAGATGCTAGGCATCAAGATCTAGGGTTGCCCTTATAGAAAGAGAAAATTGTACCGCTTAGGTTTCAGGAGTGGTACGTGCAAAAGGAAGTACTTAATCAATGTTTCACAATTAAATTTCACTACAACTATGGTTCAAAAAGATTCAAATCCAGTTTGCAACCCCGAGGCTCTCAAGATTGACTATGGCTCGGTCAAGGAGTTCCGTCAGCTAGATCTCGAGGATACAGCCAAGCGCAAACTGCGCACCTTCGCCCAGTACAAGCGCACACGAGGTCGTCGTGAGCAACCGATCCGCAAACCCGTTGCCCGACCAAGTATGGGACCAGATATGATGCACCTAGAGAAGTATTCGGCCAAGCACTACCCCAAGGGGCGTATGCTCGTCATTATCAATGATGACCTCTACCCTTTCGTCAAGGACTCCATAGCGCAGTATGTTCGTGACCTAGCATATGCAGGCCTCTACGCAATCACCTACCGCTACAAGGGAGGCACGGCAACACAGCTGCGTGACTTCCTCCGTAGATTTAGGGTTAAGAAACCTAATTTCTCCATCAGAGGGGCCGTTCTGATAGGGACTCTACCAGTAGCTTGGTTCCAACGGACCGATAGACTGATAGGCAAGCGTGGACAACCCGAGGAGTTCCCTTGCGACCTATTCTTCATGGATCTCAATGGTAAGTGGAAAGACCCCGACAAGGATGGCGACTTCAACATACACGCAGACAACGTAAAGCCAGAGATATGGATAGGACGTATCTGGACCCCAACGATGAATGGTAATGACGCTAACCTAATCAACGATTACTTCGAGCGTAATCACGCTTTCCGTACAGGGTACCTCGGCTGCTCCAATAAGGGGCTAGCTCTTGTTGATGACGACTGGAAGGAGTTTGGGGATTGTGCTCTAGACAAGGTCTTCTCCAGCGACAATATCACCGTACATAGCGACAAGGAGAAAACCTCAGCAGATACCTATAAGTATGAGCTGACAAAGTCTTGGGGTTGGGCTCATATCTGTGTACACTCCAATGCACTGATGCATGCTTTCGATCAACCTCAGAAAGTTACGGGAGAGGGGCTTAGAGAGATCATAGTACCTGTTAGCTATATCCGAGATCAAAATCCCTCTCAGTCCTTTTTCTACAATCTTTTCGCTAGCCACAGTGCTCGCTATACGCAAGCCGACTATATGGGAGGCTGGTATATCTTCGACAAAGAAGGCTTTGGCGTCAATCCGGGCATGGCACTTGTCGGTAGCACTAGTGGTGGTTCGATGCTCTACTTCGAGAACTTCTACAGACCTATGGCTGTCGGCTCTAGCATCGGCGAGTCACTGCTACAGTGGTGGAGCCAGATAGGCGTACACAACGACTATGTAGTTGGACGATTCTATGGATTGACCTTGCTCGGCGACCCAACGCTCAACTGGTGGCATGGCGCTGTACCACGTATGCTCAAGCCCCTGCCCGGTCAGGTATTCAGCCACTATCGACGTCAGACGCGCTTCGAGTGGGAACCTGTGCAGGTTGAGGGTGCAGAGATCGAGTACCATGTAGAGGTCGATGCCGAATACGCAACAATAGGCTCTTCTAAATGGGGGCCAGAGAATGATCAGGAGTGGCTCAAGTACAAGGGTATCAAGACCAACTATATCGACCATATATTCGTCGGGGCAACACGTGGTCGCTGGCGAGTAAGAGCCAAGATTGGCGATATGCTCTGTCCATGGAGCGAGTGGTCTTACTTCCACTACACGATCTAGGATAGACGAGTGAGTACAAAGAGGCGGTGCATCGAGAAATATATTTGGTGCGCCGCTTTTCGTTTGCCATAATGAGACCGTTGCACGGCATTCTGCCTCTTTTCGGTTAGAAACGTTGTATATATCTCTGATTATTACTATCTTTAATATGTAATTAATTGTATCGACATGG
>NZ_JRAR01000021.1:0-1305 GCF_000768935.1 Porphyromonas sp. COT-290 OH860
TAGGGGGATAGTATTCAAGGCTCCCAAAGCCGCTCAAACACGCAAAAAACACCGAGAAAGATACAAGAACCTTTGAGCGGCGCATTGCGCAATAGTCTCTCTCTTGTAATTCTCTTCAAGAAAATTTTGGAAGTGTCTTTTGCAGACATCATATTTTCTTAGAGTGGTATCTGAAATAGAGACACCTACCAGTTTGCTTTGATTGGCAATGTAGGCATCGAAGAGGTCAATGATTGTATCCATCTCCGACTTCTTGCCCAAGAATTTGCTTTTAATCAGCTCTACAGATAGACATTCATCAGACTCCATCTTCTGATACATAGAGGCTAGATGTGACCTAATACCTTCTAATTGAAGATTGAGCTGTAAGGCCTCAGAGGGCCTTCCTTTAACCTTGTTGTTCTTGCTCTCTCATTGTTCTGGAACTACAAAAAACACTGGCTCCTAAAGATGTCCTCTCTCCATCTAGGTAAATTCGGATCATCACAGAAGCCTTTCCACTTTTATTTACGTAGTTAGATCGTAAATAAAACATCACTCTAAAGATACCTCTCATACTCAATGTTTTTACGGCAGTAAACTCTGGTAAGTTTCACACTGCAAAGTTCGGTATAAATAACTGAATAATAATAAAATGCGCATTATCTAAGCGTACTCTGTGCCTACTCTCGGCTACAGGACTTTCTTGAGGTCATTTTATGTAGCCAGATTGTAGCCAATCTAGAGTATTTTGAGTGTATATACGGTATCTGAACGGTATCGCCGCAAACAGGAGGTTTGAGTAAAGAAAAAGTCTCATAACTTATTGAAGTTATGAGACTTGGTGTTTTTGTCGTCTCTCTTTTGAGAGTGCCTAAAAGTGGTACCACCAGGAATCGAACCAGGGACACACGGATTTTCAGTCCGTTGCTCTACCAACTGAGCTATGGTACCTTAGTTTTTGAAAAGCGGAAGCGACGAGATTCGAACTCGTGGTACGGTTGCCCGTACGGCAGTTTAGCAAACTGCTGGTTTCAGCCACTCACCCACACTTCCGATCAAGGGCCTGCCTTAACTTTTCGATTGCAAAGGTACAACATTTTCTCAAACCTCCAAATCTTTCTCGATATTTCTGATACACTTCTCTGGCTATCACACACACCGCCGCTCTCCCCTGCCTAATGACACCACATTCTATTCTAGTTACCAGCAGGTTCTTCGCGACCGCATGAAGCACTCCTTTCTCCGACAAATCAATGCTTGCGTTGATTGGAGAGGTATCCGCACGCTGCTGAACAAGAAGTACACCAAGACACAAAATGCCGT
>NZ_JRAR01000022.1:0-402 GCF_000768935.1 Porphyromonas sp. COT-290 OH860
ATACGTCGTTTAGGAGAGCTTCAGGACTACCGCCCCTTAAAGGCTCATAAACACGCTGTCGAAGCAGGTAGCTTCCGAAAGAGGAAGATTAAATTCACTCCCGAAATACGCAAGAAGGTCAATTTCTATATCGCCGTGGAGCAATGGTCTCCCGAACAAATCTCCGGGTATTGCACTCAAAATAAGATCCCTATGATAGGGAAGTCTCGTATCTATGAGTATATCCATGAGGACAAAAATATGGAAGGAGATCTATGGAAGCATACGCGACATGCCCTAAAGAAACGTAAGACCCCTAAACTTCTTACAAGCCCCAAGCAGCTCAATAAAAAGAGCATTGAGCAGAGAGATCCTATTGTGCAAAATAAGGGGAGAATAGGAGACTGGGAGATGGATCTTATT
>NZ_JRAR01000023.1:0-6301 GCF_000768935.1 Porphyromonas sp. COT-290 OH860
AATCGAAGACCCAGAAAACGGCTAGGATACCTAACGCCAAGCCAAGTTTTAGGACTAACTTAGATCAACATTGTTGCGCTGGAAGGAGGAATGTGCATTCATGAAAAAGGGTTTTATTTTCATATCTTTGTTTGGAAATTCAGACTAGAAAATATTACTCACTATTACTCAAAAAGTTGTAATGTATTTAACTCAGAAAGCGAATTATTTGTTGGGTTTTTTATGGCAAAAACTTCTTCCGAAGTCTCCTAGTAGGTCATATTACGACTCTTTGCTACCTCCTCCCGATTTGAGTCGTGAAGGAGGAATACCACGTAAAATTCATCAAACATCCTATTCTAAGAAACTCCCCCAAGAGATACAGGATAATATTGCCTACCTCCAGGAATTAAACCCCGGTTGGAGCTACTCTTTCTATGATGACGCTGATATTGAAGCGTATCTGAAAAGGCATTACCCAGAGGAGATTCTAAACTATTTCAGGAAGATATCTCCAGGCTATGGAGCCGCAAAGGCGGACCTGTTTCGGTATTTGCTAATCTATCAAGAGGGCGGGGTTTATTTGGATATTAAGAGCACTCTAACTGAGCCTCTTGAAAACCATTTAAGATCAGATGATGAGCTGGTGTTATCTTACTGGGATAATCTTCCAGGTGGACAGCAGGAGGGACTTTGGATTAATCATAAGGAGTATCCCAACATCCCACGTGGAGAGTTGATGCAATGGATAATAATTAGCAAACCCAGGCATCCTATGATACGTGAAGTTATTATTCAAGTATTGAAGAACTTAGATTGCTACTGTCCTTTTACAGAAATAGGTGGTGAAGGGGAGGGGCAATGGGGAACTTTACGTACTACAGGACCTATAGCCTATACCCATTCGTTGGTTCACTCTATGCCTCTTTATGCTGGGCATTTTCGTATTGTCAATCTCTATCGAGACTGGGGTGTTTTATATTCAATCTATTCAGAACCAGGTGAGTTTGGTCATAAGAAGATTCTTAGAACAGATTATCGCCTATCGTACAATCCCATTGTAGCTCACCCCGTAAAATGGGTTCAGTGGTTGGCTACATCTTTTTTGAAAATGCTACAGGGTTACCAAAATATTCGGCTGAAGTTTCGTTGAAGATTTTGCTTGCAAGTTCGGTGGTTTAGGGTATTATCTTACATTCTGCAAGAGGTGATGTCTAGCAAAGATTTCTTAGTGAAAGTCAAAAGCTATTCAATCGGATGATAAGTAAAATACGGTGTTTGATTGAAAGTATCTTTGGCTGTATTCGTCGGTTGTTTTCTGGCGGACGATGCTGTTCTAGGGTTAGAGCGAACGCATACATAGAATATCCTTGAAGCTATGGTCTACAATTTCAAGCGTACGCCATGTCTTCTTGTACTTCAAGGAGCCAAGTAACCAGAGAAATGTATTTCTTCTAGAACGGGAGCGAAAGAGGGGTTAAGATCCAAGCCCGAGGATCTATCTAAATTCAGAAAAACAACGAAGAGAGTATGGGCTTCATGGATGGGCTTTGTGCAATGGCCTCCTTTACCTTGACCTTTTATTCGCAGACTGCCTCGTCAGTGGCATACAGAAATAGAGAACCCCACCAACGGAGTGCCAACTGACGAACTCCATTGGTGGGGTCTAGAGGTTGATAGAGGAGGTTGCTCCTCTCTAAGTATATTATTGTTTACGCCTAACCACAAGGGCAGAGCGAGCCGGTAAGTAGAGGCGGATTAGGCAGTTTTCGTCCTCTGTGGAGCCGTCGTAGATGGCCTGATGCTTAACTGTAGCATCGTTATTGCCAAAGCCTCCAAACTCTACCGCATCTGTGTCTAGCTCGATCTCGTAAGTGCCATGGGGTAGGCGGAACTCATAGTCCACATGCGACTGAGTAGGGGAGAAGTTGAAAATGAAGAATAGATCTCCACGGCTGAAGCAAAGTACCTGATCCTCTTCGTCAATCCAGTGCTCTACTAGAGGTTCATTAGCTAGGTTGGGCTGCTGGCTGATTAAGGAAATCATGGCCTTGTCGAAGCTCTCGAGATCGTGATAAAGTAGATCCTTGTTATCCGCTAGGCTCCACTGTCTGCGTGCGTAGTGGTAGGACCAGTTATTACCCTGTCTTGGAAAGTCGATCCACTCTGGGTGGCCAAACTCATTGCCCATGAAGTTGAGGTAACCACCGTTGAGTGTGCCTGCGGTAGCTAGGCGAATCATCTTGTGTAGGGCTACGGCACGATCCACTCCTAGGCTACGCTGCATACGCCCCATGTGCCAATACATCTCTGCGTCTGCAAGGCGGAAAATAAGAGTCTTATCCCCTACGAGTGCTTGGTCGTGGCTCTCCGCATAGCTGATCGTACGCTCGTCCTTGCGGCGGTTGGTCAGTTGGTGCCAAACCTCACCCGGGCTCCACTGCTCGTCTGTATAGTCGCGAGCGATGCGTGTCCAGAAGTCAGGGATATTCATGGCTAGACGATAATCGAAGCCAAAGCCTCCGTCTTCAAACGGAGCAGCCAAGCCGGGCATACCGCTTACCTCCTCGGCGATGGTAATAGCATCGGGGCGGATCTGATGAATGAGCCTATTGGCAATGGCTAGGTAAGCCATAGCGTCGGCGTCCTGATGACCATTGAAGTAGTCGGCGTAAGAAGTGAAGCTCTCTCCTAGACCATGGTTGTAGTACAGCATACTGGATACACCATCGAAGCGGAAGCCGTCGAAGTTGAACTCCTCGAGCCAGTACTTACAGTTCGATAGTAGGAAATGGATCACGCTATTGCGCCCGTAGTCGAAGCATAGCGAGTCCCATGCAGGGTGTTCGCCTCGTGGCCCTTCGTGGAAGAAAAGTGTACGAGATCCGTCGTAGCGTGCTAGCCCCTCTACTTCATTCTTGACGGCATGGCTATGTACAAGATCCATGATGACACGCAGTCCCAAACCATGTGCTGCATCAATGAGCGCCTTGAGCTCCTCTGGTGTGCCGAAGCGACTGCTAGGAGCGAAGAAGTTGGATACATGATAGCCAAATGAACCATAGTAGGGGTGCTCCTGAACTGCCATTAGCTGTATTGCATTGTAGCCCAGAGCTGCAATGCGTGGCAGTACATTTTCTCTAAACTCGTCGTAAGTGGCAACTTTGCCCTCCTCACTAGACATACCGACATGGCACTCATAGATCGTCAGAGGTTTGTCGTCAGCCGCAGGGCGTGTGTGTACAAAAGTATATTCTGCCTCGGGAGCCCAAACTTGAGCACTGAAGATCCCTGTCTGCTGATCCTGCACCACGCGCCTAGCCCAAGCTGGGATACGCTCTCCACTACCATAGCCCCAAATGACGAATAGGCGATAGTGATCTCCATGCTTGAGGGTACTGGCCGATAGCTTTAGCTCCCAATCTCCATAGTCATCTAAGCGATTGAGCCGATAGACCGGCATACATTGCCAGTCGTTGAAAGAACCTATGAGGTAGATCTCGGTGGCTCCCGGGAGGAATTCTCTTAGCACCCAACAGCCCTTGTCATCTCGGTGTAGTCCATAGTGCAGATGACCACTGGCAAAGTCCACCAAGCTGATATGCCCACCTTGTGTAAGGGAGCGTTCTCGAGCTAGGGTAAACTCGTTTCGCTTCTGAATTCGTTCTTCGTATGGCTTGAGCCAAGGATCTTGTTCTGTTAATCTCATCATAATTAAATTGAGATATATCGTTAGATTTATATTACTTATCTAGAGAGTACCCATTTTTTAGGCTCATAATGAGCGTAGATGGTAGGCAAGCAAGTGTTTCGGGGGCGTTGTCGTAGCTACGCATCCATTCTTCGTGGCTGACCACGAGCAGGTCGTAGCCCTCCATCAAGGCATCGGTGACGCAGAGATCGCTAGAAACGATGCGCTCACTCTGGTGTAGATTGCCCCAACTTGTCTGTTTGTTGGAGCTGTGTAGATCAAGATAAGCTTGATTATTCTCTGCTAGGGTGCGGGCGTATGCGAGCAAGCGCATATCTGCTTCGCTCTCTACGCAGAGGAGTATTCGCTTGGGCATTGAGTAATCTCTTCCCAATAGGATAGCTACCGAACAGGGTGCATGGTCTATGAAGTACTGCATCTTGTCACGCACGAGGTTGCGGATAGAGAGTAGTCGCTCGGTTGTAGCGACAGAGAGAGAACCAATGCGGTGACTAAGTTTATCCCGCATCGAGATAGCTGCACGGTCGTTGGCATCGTCCGAGAGTCGGATCCCAGCACCAACGATTAGTAAGTTAAACCGCTCCTGCTTGAGTTTGTCAATGATTGCCTCCTCTACACTGTCGGCTACCTGATAGTCTAGGGCAACCATTTGGTTGAGTTTCTCGGCTTCTTGGCTCAGAGGTAGGAAGTTGTCATGGAAATACTTGTCGGCATCAATGGTGTTAATGCTCTTGTTGGTCGTGATGTGCAGAGCCGTAACGTGCGGATGCTTATCGCCTCGACGCAGGAGCTGATCTGTTAGGCGCAGCAGAGTCGCTCCCGACTGTGGGCGCCCGAAGGAGAGCAGTGCACTGTACTGATCAGGGTGTTTGACGTGTGGCTTTTTGCCTCGATGCTTGCGCCATTCATATACCTTATTGATCAGGTGAACCATCGGCATCGTCATTACCGTCGTGATTACCGTCATCAACACCAAAACGACATATATAGAGGGAGGGAGGATCCCCATCTCGTACCCAATGGCGAGTACAACCAGCTCCATGAGCCCACGAGTATTCATAAAGGCTCCGAGGTATAGACTTTCTCTGGGTTTCTCTCCGCAAGCACGAGCCGAAACATAGGTCCCAAGCACTTTGCCTACTACCGCAATTGCCGTGAATACGGCTAGCATCACCCACATCTCTGGGCTATCAATCAGACCCAGCTCTGTCTGTAGTCCGCTCGAAACGAAGAAGAGAGGTAGGAAGAGTAGTAGAGAAACGTCTTCCACCTTGTCCGTAATGATCTTACGAAACGATAGATCTTCTGGCATCACAAGCCCAAGAATAAATGCTCCAAAGAGAGCATGCATGCTCAAGAGCTCCGTCACATAGGACGACAGGAGCAGAAGGATAAAGATTACCCCCACTAGCGTATGTCCGATAACTTCAGTATTGTCGTACACCTTGCCTGCTATTCGGAAGAGTGGACGAATAACCCCGAACATAATCAGCACATAGAGAATGAGGAATGCCAGATTGTAGACAGTGCTAAGCATACTCCCGCTCTGGCTGATAGCGATAATCGCTGCCAGCATTAGCCAAGCTGTGATATCACTAGCGGCTGCAGTGGAGAGAGAGAGCTTGCCGAGAGGTTTGCGTAGTAGGTTGTTCTCCTGTATAATGCGAGCTAGCACGGGGAAAGCCGTGATGCTCATTGCGATGCCAACGAAGAGAGCAAAGGGTAAGAAGGAGGTGTATTCGGCTGCGTATTTCGGGTAGATATATAGACTTAGAGGAAAGGATAGAGCAAAGGGTAGGAATATCCCAGCATGGCTGATGATGAGGCTAGAGCGGAGTCGCTCCTTGATGTCCGATAGGCGTAGCTCCATGCCCACAGCGAACATAAAGAGGATTAACCCAAAATTGCTCAACAACTGTATATTGGAGATGCTACTAGAGGGGAAGATATAGTTGAATAGCTCAGGAGAAACCTTGCCTAGAAGTGATGGGCCGAGCAGGATACCTGCGACAATCTCTCCGATTACTGCAGGTTGATGAATCTTGCGAAAGAGCCAGCCCATGCCTCTTGCCGCTATAAGTATGACCAAAATCTGCATCAGAAGTAGGCCAATGGTCGAGCTCATGTGGTGCTGAACGCTCTCACTGAAGACGGTAAACGCCTCTGGCAGTGTGCTTGGTGCTGTGCTCGTTGCCTGACTGGGGCTTAGACTTGCCCCATACGTTAGGGTAAGCCAAGTGGCTCCGACGAAAAGAATTAGGAGTATAATGTAGAAAACTATGGACGCTATACCTCTATGTTTGGTCATCTATTGCAATAATCTATCTTAAGTAATTTAGGCTATAAAGGTAATAAAATCCATAAAATAAGAACTATCCCGAGTAAATGACCTTGGCCTGTTTGTGCATCTGTAGGCGCTTTATGTACTTGTTAGTCAGGTCAATCTGCCCACTCTCAGATCAACCAAGCCTTACTCTCTGCCTGATAGCCCTCGACGATCGCAGTAGCTCGTAGGAGACTATTGCGCAATGCGCCGCTCAAAGTTTCTTGTATCTTTCTCGGTGTTTTTTGCGTGTTTGAGCGGCTTGGGGAGCCTTGAATACTATCCCC